>JBAQER010000627.1:0-1924 GCA_049286845.1 Bradyrhizobium sp. | reverse complement strand
GGCTGGGGGTGATCGCCGAGGGCGTGGAGACCGAAGCCCAGCGCGCCTTCCTCGCCAGTTCCGGTTGTCATGCCTATCAGGGCTATTTTTTCAGTCGGCCGCTGCCGGCCGAAGGCTTCGAGGAGTTTGCGCGGCGGGTTTGAAGTGCGGCAACTCGCTGCGGCGGCGTTACCGGCCCATAAAAACAAACCCCGCCGCAGCGGTAATGCTGTTCAGTTAAGGTTTTTCTTGAGGTAAAGGACGGCATAGCGTTTTGGAAGGGCTTTAACGAGACGGGGGCATTGACGCCCCCGTCGTTTTTCGACGATGGCGAATTGAAGCTGAGTGCGCAAGCGCATCAGATGGGCAGGCAATCTGCCCGGGGCCATGCCAACGGCCCAGATCATCTCGTTCTGCAAGATGTGCAAGGCGCGCAAGAAACTCATATCCGTCGGTTCGACCTTGGCCTGAATCGCGGCCTTGGCCATTTCAAGGCGAACCAGGTTGTAGGCGACCAAGGCGCCCCGGATTTCCTGTGCAATTCCCTCCGGATGCTGACTGCGCAAGGTCAGCGCATCGCCGAGCATCGACTGCTTGAGTTCGCGATAGCTGGTTTCGATTTCCCATCGCCGCCGATAGCATTCGGCCAATTCGTCGGCCTTGAAGCGCCGGCGATCAAGCAAGGACGTGAGCAGAATCCGCTCCTTGCCGTTGGCCGAGACCATCCGCACGGCACGCGCCGTCCAGTGTTCGGGCAGATGCGGCGCCTTCGCCCGCGCTTGGGGCGACACCCGCATGTGCACGATGCCATCGTCGGCAGTACCGGAGATCACCTCCCACTTCGTGTTGGACTTGGCGGGAATCAGGTAGTGACGCTGCTCGCCGGCCATCGTCAGCCCCAGCAGAATCTCCGCACTCAGAAAGCCGCGATCGAAGACCGTCAGGGAGTGATCGGCGATACGCTCGACCAGCGTCTTGGCGTACAGCATCTCGTTCTGACCGTACGGTCCGAAGGCGATATCCGAGACCAGATGCGTGGGAAGGGCGGTAACGCTCACTGCCCGGACCTGCGGATAGCTGGCTATCTTGCCGCTGGCATAGGCTTGTGCGCCGAAGTGGGCGCGGTTGTCGGCGCTGTCCGGCGCCCGGAAGGTGGTGCCATCCATGGCCCACAGGGAGAGCCCCTTCCATGCGTGACGCTCGGCGTCCTGGTTGCACCAGGCCCGTGCAGTCCGATCAAACAGTTGCGCCAGGGGGGCTGCTCCGAGCCGTTGTCGGGCCTGGGTCACCGCGCTCTTGCTGACCGCATGGTCCGAGGCCGACGGTAGCGCCAAATCCAGCGTGGCCAATACCTCGGGCATCGACTGATGCCGGTAGAGCGCCAGGGCGATCACCAGCCACACCACTTGCTCCGCCGGGAGCCGCCGCCGTCGGATGCTGGCTGTTCCCGTCGCCGCCAGAGCCTCCTCAATCCACGCCAACGGTAGGTGCTCCGACAACCGGTCAAGACCGGCAAGCGGCAATACGTCTGCGGTTGCGTAAAGTTGGCTCGATAGCATCGAGCCAAACGTTAACAGCGTTTACAAGTGTTTACAATAGGTTACGCAACAAATAAAAATGCCGTTCAGCGTTAACTGAACGGCATTACCGCTCGCGGTCCCTTTTGTTGGCAGGCCGAATTGCAGCCAAGCGTCGCCGAATTACTTGGCGGCGGGTTCCTTGAAATTGGCGCCGGCCTTGTTCGCCATATAGACAATGGTGCGCGCCAGTTCGGTATCGTTGGCGTCCGACCCGCCCTTGGGCGGCATGGCGTTCTTGCCGGCAATCGCCGACTTCAAGAGGCCATCGAGGCCCAACGCGATGCGTGGCGCCCAGGCGGCCTTGTCGCCCAGCTTGGGCGAATTGGCCACCCCGGTGTCATGGCAGGCCATGCAGACTGTCTTGT
>JBAQER010000626.1:0-17448 GCA_049286845.1 Bradyrhizobium sp. | reverse complement strand
ACCCGGCATTGCGCCAGAGGACACCCGGTTAGATGGCCACAGGACGACCGCTCGGTGCTCGCTTCCAGGCTCGTTTCTTGCCCGACATGGGTGGCGTACGTTTGGGGATTTTCACGTGCTGA
This sequence comes from Bradyrhizobium sp., assembly GCA_049286845.1. GTDB lineage: Bacteria > Pseudomonadota > Alphaproteobacteria > Rhizobiales > Xanthobacteraceae > Bradyrhizobium. The sequence continues at coordinate 17,326 of JBAQER010000626.1, read as the reverse complement.
GTGTTTCAACGTGCGGCCATACCGTTCGAAAGCGGCGCTGGCCGTTCTATCTCCTGTTCGCGCTCGGTGTGCCAGCGGGCGTGGCGTTGTGGGCCTATTCGCCTTCGCTGCCGCCCGAGATGCTCACAGCGCGCTATGCCAATGACAAATCGAAGTTCATCGATGTCGCCGGCGTGCGCGCCCATGTGCGCGACCAGGGCAGTCCCGATGGCATTCCACTGGTGTTGATCCACGGCGCGGGCGGTTCGCTGCACGTATGGGAGGGCTGGGTGCGCGAGCTGGGATCGAAGGCGCGGCTGATCTCGGTCGACTTGCCGGGCCACGGCCTCACCGGTGCATGGCCGCGCGATGAGTACACTGTCGAGGCCTATGCAGATTTCATTGAGGCGCTGGTCGACGCGCTGACCCTCGACCGCTTCGTGCTGGCAGGACATTCGCTGGGTGGTGCCGTGGCATGGACCTTCGCAGCGACGCGGCCGGACCGGGTGAGCCAGATAATCCTGATCGATGCGGCGGGCGAGAACCGCGAGGCGCCATGGCCGACGAGGCTCGCGCGCCTGCCGGTGGTGGGCGACGTCGGCATCTACTTCAAGCCTGAGCAATGGGTGCGGCGCAAGCTTTCCGAGGCCTACGCCGATCCGGCGATGGTAACGGCCGAACGTGTCAAGCGCACCGCCGAGCTGCAGCGCTTTCCCGGTAACCGCGAAGCCGCCCTCCAGCGCGCCCGCACCCAGGAGCCGCTCGATCCGACGCCGCTCAGGGGTCTTGCCGTGGCGACTCTCATCCTGTGGGGCGCGCAGGACCGATGGGTGCCGGTTGCCGACGCCTTCCGATTCCAGAACGACATTAGGGCCGCGAAACTCGAGGTTTTCGAGAAGCTTGGCCACGACCCCATGGAAGAAGACCCGAAAGCCACCGCGGCCGCCGTTGCCGCCTTCCTGAAGCCGATCCCCATCCGGCCTGCGCCATTCCCGCCACCTGCCGATCCACCGGAGAACGATCGGCTCGCGGGTGGTCACTAGCTGGTGACGAGCCGGGGGTGGCGCCAACCACATGCGCTGATTGCGGAGTAGCCTGATTTCTCGAGAATCCGCCCTGAGCTTAAATTGTCGGACGGACCTTTTTCCAAGTCCGCCCGCGCACGATGTCCCATAGCCAATAAGACACGAATATAGAATGATATCGCAGGTAACGCGGACCCAGTCGGAGCGGCTCCTTGCTTAACCGGTAAACCCAGGTCAACCCCATCCGTTGCATCCAGAACGGCGCGAACGACCGGCGGCCGCTGAGTAGTGTGAACGCATCGCCCACCGCGAGGAACACGCCCCTCTGATACCGCGCCTGATTGCCGATGATCCACTGCTCCATCCGCACGCCGGGTAACGCCACCCATACGAAATCCGGATCGGCGCGATTGATGGTATCGGCGAACAACGCCTCGTCAGCCTCCGTGAAGGACCGAAACGGCGGGCTCAGCATGCCGACAATTTCGATATCTGGCTGCAGTTGGACGAGGACGCGTCGCAACTCGACGAGGCACTCCTCGGAATCGCCGAAAAAGAAATGGCGCCAGGGCCGCGGCGTGTTCCGCAATGCGTGCCGCATGAAGTAAGGACCATATACCCGGTCCTTGAGGCCGGCGCCGCGAAAGTTGAGCGCCCAAACCACCGGCATCCCATCCGGCAACACGAGGTCAAATCGGGCCAGGACCCGGGCGAATTCGGGGTTATGCCGGGCCTCGCCAAGAATGTGGGTGTTGGAGGGGCACACCGCTGTGGCCCGCAGTTCGCGAGCAAGCGCCTTGATTCGCTCCAGCGCGGAATCATAAGTGACACAAGCGACCGACGTTCCCAAGACCCCGATGGATTCGAACGATCCCTCGGTTGGATACGCGGTATCAGGTTGCTCGGAGCAGGAGGGAACAGCATCCATCGGATTTCCACTTACAAATGCCATGGCGTGAATACTCTGGTTCCCGCAGTAGAAGCCAAGTCCCGGTACTGGAGCCAGGGACAACAAATGACCGCGAGGCTCACACCGGGATTGTTTTTGAATTCCTCCCAGGAGGAAATCAGCTCAAACTCGTGGAGGCTCGGAGAATTGGCGGGGGTTGCAGCGAAATCATGGATGAGAACGCGGTAGCCGCGCCGCTTGAGCTGCTGCGCCAGAAAAAGTCCCGCCGCTTCCTCGGTAATGTAGGTGTTCGGCTTGTATGTAACGCCCAGGACCGCAACCATGTCGCCAGGCTTGGCCATTTGCTGTACTTTCTCGACCAGTTCTTGCTTGGTTCGCTCATTCACCCGGTCCGAAGCCTCGGCCAGCGGCGCTTCCAGGCCGACCTGTCGAGCCGCATACGCCAAGAGACGGTTGTCGCGCGGGAAACAGGGGCCTCCATAACTCAAACCGGCGCGCAGGTATTTTTTTCCAATCCGGCTGTCGTTGCCGAGCGCGTCGAGTATGACATGGATATCGGCCTTTGGATGACGCGCCGCAATCAGTCGCAATTGATTGGTAAAACTGATTTTCATGGTGATGTAACTGTTCAGCGAAATCTTCGTCAGTTCCGCGCTGATGATGGACATGCGGGCGATCCGCGGTGAATTGCGGTTGTATTTCTTGTAGAGTTGTTCGAGGGCCGCGCCGCTTCCCGGGTCCGATTCGCCAATCAGCACCAGGTCCGGTTCCAGCAAGCCATTGACCACGTCGCCCAGCGCAATGAACTCGGGATTGTAACAGACGCTGAAATCACGGCCGCAAACGCCACCGAGTTCGCGTTCCAACATGGGAATCAAGACCGCATCGATGGCACCGGGCGTGGTAGTTGAACTGCAGACAAACAGATGATTCTTTTTGCCGGCGTCCTTCATGGCCTTGGCCACCGGCTGCATGGCCCTCAGCAAGAACTCGTTGGAAAAACTTCCGTCCGGTAGACTCGGGGAGGGGGGAATGAAGAAAGTGGCATCAGTCGCGACGGTTTCTCGGGGATCGAGAGTAGCGCGAAGCCGTGAATGTCCAGCCCGGATAGTTTCGGCGAGCAGTGGTTCATCCAGCGGCGCCAAACCTTCGTTGATCTTGTCGACTTTCTCCTGATCAATGTCCACTCCCACGACTTCGAAGCCGCGGGCTGCCAGCGTCGCAGCTATGCACGAGCCCAGCTTTCCCAAACCGCAAACCGAAACTGTTTGGATCGAGTTCATGTGGAGTGCACATGTTCCGCCGTCGCGCTCGCGCCGGCCTGGATTGAGGAGAGGGTGGCTTGAGGGCTCGCCTCAACAGAGGCGCGTTCGAGCCAGATTTCGCGCCACCACAAATGGATGCTGCGAGGACAGAACATCCGCTGGCCGCTATAAAGCGCTTTGCAGCTGACGCCTTCCAAGATAACTGCCGGCGTATTCATCCGCCTCAACTGCCCGGTCTTTTCGTCCACGAAGCGCTCGACGCAGGTACTGACGCGGAAGACCTTGCCGCAGAATGGCACGAGCTCGGCGTCGAACGAGAGACCTCTGTTGGAAAGTTTGAGGTCCAGCGTCGCAAGAATTTCTTCATAGGATTTGACCCGCACCAAGTCGCCGGGCCGAAGTCCGAGATCGCGTCTGGGCGTAGGCCGGCCGACTGGGATCGTTCCTCTCAATCGGGGGAACGGAATGCCGCCGGTGATGGCCTGAATTCGATTGTATAACCAGCGAGCCGGGTGCCCCCATCTGTCGCTGAATGCCAGCGTTCCATAATAGTAGAACAAATACAGGAAGCCGCGAGCTATCTCCGGCAGCGTTCTGTTGCCTGACCTATAGGAATCCACATACTGCCGGGCATCCCACCAACTGAGCGGCTTCGTATAGTTGAGCAGTTCGGTGGCCTGACAGGAGTATTTGACATCTCCGCCGGCGCCATGGCGCTTTGTGGCGCCCAAGACGTCGCTCTCCGTGCAACGTGGCGGCGAAGCCGCCTCCTCGACCGGCGAATGGACGCGTTTCGGCACGTACTGGACCTGCGCCGGCCCGTCGACGGGCTTGAGCCAAGCGCCCTTCCAGAATAAGAGGCAGCCGGCCTGACATCCCCCGTAGACCTGGCCATCGCAGCGGAGGTTGAGATGGTATCCGTCTTGTAGGCGTCGCCCTGCATAATGCCCGCTGACCGTATCGCAGGTCTTGTACGCGCGCCGGTAAACACGAAAACGCTGACCGCAATATTTGAACATTTGCGGCATGAAGGGGAGTTCGTCGAGGCGGCCATTCTTGTCGAGCGTCCTGAGGATGTCTTCTTTGCTCAAGACCTCCACCCAGTCGCCTGCACACGCTTTCATGTTCAACGTCCTATCCAGTCCGGAAAGGTGGCCCTGAACCTTTGAGTGCGAACCGACAGACGCCGACCTAACGATCGTGTTCCTCTCCCACTGTCGGAAGGGGGAAGCCCACTAACTTATTGCATATTAAGCCGATATTTTTGACGAGCAGCGTTCCAAAAGGGGCGCAATGACTGTTCTTAAGGGGTAATCCCTGACCGTGCCGGACGCATCTGCAAGACAACCGAGAGTATGCGGCGCGGCCAGGCAAATCCGCACAATGGCGTTCGCGGATAACCAGCCAGTGACACGCACGAAAAGAAACGCCGGAGATTGTTTCGCTGCCTTGGCAGGCTCCGTCAGCAGGCATCCTTGATTTGGTGGACTGGATGGCCATGCTCAAGCGCCCAAACAGCCGCTTGCGTCCGGTTCGCTACCTGGATCTTCCGCAGGATCGATTTCATGTGGACCTTGACCGTCGCCTCGGTAATGTCGCACGAGCGCGCGATCACCTTATTGGCGTGCCCTTGTACGAGACCGTCGAGAACCTGAGCCTCGCGCTCTGAGAGTCTGGGGTGATTCCGCAGGGGCGGCGTCCAATGTGTGTCACCCTCGTGGCCGTCTAGATGCGCTACGCTACAGTCATTTTCTGTGGGTCGAGTCTGAGGCATGGGGACTACGTTGACCGATCTGGTCCCGTGTTCGGTGCCGCCCGACGGGGTCTCGTCCGTTCCAGCCTCCGGCTGATGTGACTTGTCTTTCGGTGAGGGGCGGATGGCCGGGCTCTTCGTTCTGGCCATGACCACAACGCGGGCGTCTTCGATCGTAACGAAGTCCAGCGTTCTGATCAGCGTCTCGGGAGATGCGAATAATGGAACACAGCCGTCGACCTCCGATGTCAGTAGTTTCTGAAAGTCGGCGACGGACGCATGCTCAAACAGCAGAACGATCTTGCTATTGGACCACAATTTTCGAATGCTGGCGGCTTCGGCGACCGCATCGTCGGTCGACTCCGCGCCCAGGATTACAAGCTTGGGACCATCACCCACCATTGCTGGGTTACTGATATCTGCAGTGGACGCGCTACTGCAAACGACGCGATAGCGATAGTTCTTTATCAACGACTCGAGTGCTTCGCGTACAAGCAAATGAGGTTCAATGATAATAGTCGCTGTTCTTCTCGCCATGACGATCCCTCGCGGGGTTCCTCTTGGTGGATGCACATTTGCAGATGATCAAAAGGAAAGCTTGATGCCTCTGCCTTGGACTGATCACCTTAAGGAGAAGGTGAAAGGAGTAGCATGTCTGTGGTAGCTTCTTCGTTTGCCCTGGCGTTGCCGACGATGTTGACTGAAGTCTCGATTTCCACAAGCCGATGTACAAGCATACCGTTTGCACGAGCATACCGTTCGCGATCGCAAGCACCGCACAGGGATTCCGGTGATCCATCATCTAAAAAGGGGTACCTATCAAGAATCCAGCGTTCCCCGGCAGGTTTTGCCTATATTGTGCAACAATATGACATGCCAACTTGATGGCATGACGACTTGGCCGAGCTAGTCAACGAGCTGGTAGCGGGATGGCCTCAATCTTTAGCTCTTGGAAGACGCAGCACAGACAAGGACAACGGTGTTCCGCCTGTGCCTGGGCACTGGCGCTGTCCGTCATCCTTCATGCATGGTCAATTGATCTTGCCACGGCACAGTCGGCGGCGCCGAAAGCATATCGGATTACGGCCGGCGACAAGATCGGCGTGACCGTTTTCGGTCAACCCGACCTATCGGGTGAATCAACTGTCGATCAAAGCGGCAGTATCCGACTGCCCTTGGTTGGCGACATCTACGCAGTCAATCTTACGCTGACCGAACTCGAACAGAGCATCGCTCAAGCGCTGGCGCCGGGATATGTCCGTAATCCGACGGTCAGCATAAGAATAACGGAGTTCAGTCCGATCTATGTACTGGGCTTGGTCCGGACGCCAGGCGTTTATCCCTACCGCGAAGGGTTGTCGGTGCTTGGAGCCATAGCGCGCGCGGGCGGCATCGGCGTGTCGGAAATTCAGCAAAGCGGTATGCTGGGAGCCTTGTTGCAGGCAGAAGAGCGCGTTCGCCTGCTGGAAATAGGCCGCGTGGTCTCTCTTGCAAAACGTGCGCGGCTAATCGCGCTGCAAAACGGCGATGACCGGATCGACTTTCCGGATATGTCAGGACTCGTTGTCGATCCAGCCCGCATCGCCCAGATCCGTGACGGCGAACAACTTGCGTTTACAGCAGAGAGGCAAGCCGTCCTGCAGGAGACCGAGGCTTTGCAAAAGCAGCTTCCGCGTCTGGAGGCCGAGATTGCTTCACTCAAGCGCCAGGCGGAGCTCGAACTGCAACAGCGTAGCCTCAATCACGAACTGGTTGCAGACTACGAGCAGTTGGCCAAGACCGGACTTGCGCGCAAGTCAACGTATATTGAGGTAAGGCGCGAAGAGGCGCGCATAGACGGAAACATCGGGCGTCTGAATTCAGAGGCGCTGAAGGCGGAACTCTCGATTGGGGATTTGCAATTCAAGATCACAGAGCTGCGCAATGGCCATCAGCGTCGCATGTCGACCGAACTGCGGGAGACAGAGCGATCCCTCCTGGAACTAACCGTTACGCTTCCGGCAGCGCATCGCGTTCGCGCGGCTTACGCGCGGCAGGTCGGATTGCTCACTGCGGAACAAGTGCAGCAGCCGGCCATAACCGTGATTCGCGCCAAGGGCACCACGAATGTAAAGTACGACGCGGTTGTCGACTTTCTGCTCCAGCCAGGAGACGTCGTGCAGATCGGTTCGCTGTTTCCACCCGTGCCTGAATTGCCCCTGGACGTATCCGGAGAGAAGGCGGCCTCAGGCGAGACGTCATCCCGGACGGGAAACGCCGCTGCAGCGCAACGGGGCCCCGCTGGATCGACTGCGACGGTCAATTGAGCAGACGGCCACTTCAGTCAATCGAACCGTCGGACCACTCGTGATTTTGGGCGGCTTCGGACTCTGGTCTTCGTCACGCGCTTCTCCGGGCTCCGATCATTGTGCCTGACGATCAGGTAAAGCGCCTCGCTCGATAGACCGTATTCGCGCCCTAGTACGTCGAACGAAACCCCTCGAGCGCACCGGGTGCAAATCGCTCGGTTGAGCTCCTGGAGAATCGCCTCTCGCAGTCGGTCATATGGCAAATTCATGAGAATCGCCCTTCGCTGGCAATTTTATCGCCGGATTCACCCAAATCCCTAGTCCCCTTGAACTCGCATGGCATCCGCGAGGGCCTCGCAAAAGTACTACGGCCGCAACACCTTGATAGTTGGATGCCACTGACTTCGCCGACACTTCGTCCGCGATATGAAGTCATTCCCGGACCCTGATCGCAGCTTCGGCAAATATCCCCTTGCGGCCCGGCGCAGCGCAATAGGTCCCGCACGCCGCGGTCAGTTCCGCTTCAAAACATGTAGCACGAGCTCGCGCGCATTTCCATAAGCGCAGTGCCCCCGTTGGTCGCGCCATGGCGAACGGTAGAGGCTTTCAACAATCGGGCTACTCCTTCGTGGTGCTTGAGCGCGCAACCGTCCGCCGTAACCTTACGCATGGTGGCCGGTATGAACACCGAACGTCGATGATGGAGGATTCAAAATGTCGAAAGCATTGAAGCCCTGGGCGTTGGTCACAGGAGCGGGCGGCTTCATCGGCCATCATCTGGTGTCGTACCTGAAGACGGCGGGCTATCGCGTGCGCGGCGTCGACATCAAGCGGCCCGAATATGGCGGGACCGACGCCGACGAATTCATGATGCTCGATCTTCGAGAGTTGAAGAATTGTCAGATCTGCACCACCGGGATGGATTTCGTCTATCACCTGGCGGCCGACATGGGTGGAATCGGATATATCACTGCGTCGCACGCAGGGATCGCCCACAACAATTCCTTGATGAATCTGTACATGCTCGAAGCGGCGCACCGTAACGACGTTGAGCGGTTGTTGTTTTCGTCGTCTGCGTGCGTCTATCCACACGGTTTGCAGACCTCCCCGGACGTAACACCGTTGCGCGAGGAGGACGCGTTTCCCGCGGAGCCTGAAGAAGGTTACGGCCTCGAGAAGCTTTATGCGGAAAAACTCTGCCAGTATTATATGGAGGATTACGGCCTCTGCACGCGTGTCGTGCGTTTTCACAACGTATATGGCCCGCTGGGCACCTATGATGGCGGCCGCGAAAAAGCGCCAGCGGCGATGTGCCGCAAGGTCTCATGCGCTCCAAACCCCGGCATGATCGAAGTATGGGGAGATGGCAAGCAGACACGCTCCTTCATGTATATTGATGATTGCGTCGAGGGCATTCATCGCATCATGCGATCGGACTACGCAAAGCCCCTCAACCTCGGTACGGATGAACTGGTTACGGTTGACGAGCTTGCCGAGATCGTGATCGGGGCGTCGGAAAAGAAGATTGCCCTCGTGCACGATCTCTCCAAACCGCAGGGAGTGCGCGGTCGGAACAGTGACAATACGCGGCTGCGGGAAGTACTGCAGTGGGAACCGCGCATGACTTTGCGCAAGGGAATTGTTCCTACCTACAACTGGATCGCTGCGCAGACGGCAGCCGTAGCCGCGGTTGAAAAGAGTATGCCCGGCGCGGCAGTCGCGGCGGAATAGGTGTTCCGGATAGGGGTTCGCTTCACCCAGTCATGGAACGGTTGATGACGCATGTCAAACGTCGACGCACGCCGAGTCCGTACGTTGTCGCCGGCCAGTGGCAAGCCGTTCGGAGGTGGCGGCGAGTCGCGCCGCGGGCGGCTTTCGGAGAAGGGGATCAGGCGCCGCCGAGTCTTCGCCGCGATCCTTTTTGCAGGCGACATCGTATCCGGCTCCATGGCCGTCGTTACAGTCGCGGCGATCGTCGCCGTAGCGGCCGGCCAGATAAATCTGGTCGGTCGGACGCAGACGCAAATGTGCCTGCTATTGCTACTGTTACTTGGCATCAACTGTTCGCTCGGCCTCTACCGGGCCAACATCAGAAGCCCGATGGAGCGCTTCCGCCTCCGCGCGACAGCAGCGTTGCTGTTTGTGTTCGCAGGGATGCTGATGTGGATTCGGGAAGGGCCGTTAGTCGAACTGGGGATCGTGCCGGTGGTTGGCCTGATCGCGCTTGTGCTCGGCCTGTGGACCGAGCACCTGGTCGGCGCCCTGCTCGTCAAGGCCGGTCTTGATCGCGCTCCGACCGCCATCCTGGGCACCGGCGCAAGCAGCCGCGCGCTTGCTCGCCTGTTGCTGAGTCGACCGTCCTGTGGACTGTATCCCATAGGATTCATCGACGATGGCGCGTGCTCCGACGATGTTGCGGTGCCGCGACAGGACGCTGACGGTACAAGCGCGGTCTTGCCCGTGCTCGGTACGCTTGATGATTGGTGTGCCGACGGTTGCGCGGAAGTCGTAATCGTGCCGGATTGTGAATGCCTCCCGCGGGATGCTGCTGCGCTGTATCGGCTGGGTGCCCGTCAAGTCCTGGTAATCACGCAGCTGGGCGAATTTCCAACTTTTGGCCTGCAGGTTCGCAATGCGGACTGCTTCGTGGCTTTGGAGCTGAACGGGCAGCCGACTGACTACAGCAAGGGGCTGAAGCGCGCCATCGATCTGGTCCTCGCGCTGGCGCTCCTGCTTCTCACCGCGCCAATCATCGGGCTGCTCGCACTCGCGATCAAACTCGCCGATCCCGGCCCGGCTTTCTATGGCCAGTGGCGCGTTGGCCGTTGCGGCAGGCCAATCCGAATTCTGAAGATGCGCACTATGTATAGGGATGCCGAGCAGCGGCTCGAGCGAGTGCTCGTGAGCGATCCAGATTTGCGCAGGCAATGGCTTCGGTATTTCAAGCTGGTGCAGGATCCGCGTATTCTGCCGCATGTCGGCGGTCTGATGCGCCGTACCAGCCTTGATGAACTGCCTCAGCTCTGGAATGTCATTCGCGGCGACATGAGTCTGGTGGGGCCGCGACCGTTTCCGACCTACCATATGGACGCCTTCGACCCGAAATTTAGGGCGCTGAGGGAAACCGTCCCGCCAGGGCTGACCGGCTTGTGGCAAATCTCCTCGCGCAGCAACGGCAACATCGACGTGCAGCGCGCAGAGGACTGTCTCTACATCAAGAACCGCTCTCTCTGGCTCGACCTGTATATTCTGATAGCAACGCTGCCGGCCGTAATTCGCGCGATGGGTGCAAAGTAACTGCGAGCCGTCGCTAACGCGTTGGACATGTCTTGCCTGCTTCGGAAGAGCGCGCGGCGTCGTTGCTGGCTTGGTCGCGTGCGATGGATCGTGGGCGTTCGCCTTGCAATCGGGAGACGTGCGGAGAGGAGGGGTACTCCTCATGCGTCGCGAACAAGTGTCGCGGAAGCGCGTATCATTCATGAGCGAGTATTCTGGTCGCCGGTGGCAGCCGGAAAGCGGCTTTCGGAGTGACAAACCATGGATATGCCAGTCGGTTCCGATCAGATCATTGCGCCAACCACTGCGATGGTGTCATCCCGGAACGCAATCCCGCAGCGGCGGCGCGTTCTCGTGACGGGCGGGGCAGGCTTCATAGGCTCTCATTTGTGCGAACGCCTGCTGAAGACCGGCTGCGAGCTGCTCTGCGTCGATAACTTCTTCACCGGGACCAGGCGCAATATAGAACACTTGCTTGACGATCCGCGGTTCGAGTTCTTGCGGCACGACATAACCTTCCCCCTCTATGTCGAAGTTGACGAGATCTACAATCTCGCCTGTCCGGCGTCGCCGATTCACTATCAATGGGACCCCGTGCAGACGACCAAGACGAGCGTGCTGGGCGCCATCAACATGCTTGGTCTGGCCAAGCGGCTACGTGGCAAGATCCTTCAGGCGTCCACGTCTGAGGTCTACGGCGATCCTGAGGTTCACCCGCAGCAAGAAGCCTACTGGGGTCATGTCAATCCCATTGGGCCGCGGTCCTGCTATGACGAGGGCAAGCGTTGTGCTGAAACGCTGTTTTTCGACTATGGTCGGCAGCACAATCTGAAGATCAAGGTATTGCGGATTTTCAATACTTACGGGCCGCGCATGCAGCCGAATGACGGCCGCGTCGTGTCGAATTTCATCGTCCAGGCCCTCAACAATCAGCCCATAACGATCTATGGAGACGGTCTGCAGACGCGTTCGTTCTGCTTTGTCGATGATCTGGTCAGTGGAATGATCGGTCTGATGAATTCCCCGGACAGGATTACCGGACCGATCAATTGCGGAAATCCGAATGAGTTCACGATTCGTGACCTGGCCGAGAAGGTGATCGCCATGACTGGTTCTCGCTCACGGATCGTCCATCGCCCCCTGCCGCAGGATGATCCAAGACAGCGCCGTCCGGACATTAGTCAGGCACAGGAGTTGCTGAACTGGCGGCCGAAGGTGATGCTCACGGAGGGTCTACAGCGAACAATTGCGTACTTCGAGAAATCGCATTCGAAGGAGAGAAGCGTCGTTCGAGAGAGCCGATCGATGGCACGCCCGCGATCCTCACCGAAGTCCAAAATGCGCGAATTGGCGCGAAACCGTGATGCCGCTTCTCAAGCAGCTGTACCAGTGTCTTCGGCCTCATATGGATTGGGCGCAGATCGACGCTGACATAGGCGGCGGAGTATGGGCTCTTTCAACGTCTCCATGGGTGAGGAGCGGCGTCCATCGGGTGATCCTTCATCGCCGTCAGTTACTGACTTCTGGACCCTGCCGCCGGGTGAACACCGGGACGGCGCCTGGTCGCCGGCTATTTGCCGAGTCGTGTCGTGCCAGGAGTCCTCCGGCCCTTGCGGACCAGTCGTTCAATGCGGGCCGCTCCGACGTGATATGCATTGCAATTGGCCGGATGTGTTGGTGCTGGCGCCTCAATTTGCTTGATTTCGCCGATTGCCTTGATGGGGTCTGCAAATTGCTTGCTCATATTGGAGATTACTGGCGGACGGCTGCCGTTTTCCGGTTGTGTCTGGGATCCATTGTTTATCCCCCAGATCGCTGCCTGCGTCCGGTTCTGAACTCGGATCTTGCGAAGGATCGCCTTGACGTGGACCTTCACGGTCGCCTCGGCGATATCGATCTTGCGCGCTATGCATTTGTTGGGGTCGCCTTCGATGATGCAGCGCAGAATCAATTTCTCCCGCGGAGAAAGCTGGGGCGCGATCGGATCTTCCGTCGCAACGAGGATTGGCTCAGCATTTTGGTCGTTTGCGGCGGGCTCGACCGGATGGGGGCCATTGGGATCGAGAATGAATGACAGGAATGCCGGCGGGAAGATTGTTTCCCCCATCATCACCAGCTCCACGGATTTGATGAATCTGTCGCAGGTGATGACGTTGACGAAATATCCGTTGGCGCCTGCGCGAAATGCCGAAACCAACTCGTTCAGCCGATAGTGATCGGCGACGACCGCAATGCGTCCGTCCGGGCTCCGGTTTCTGAAGAGCTCGATTTGTTCGAGTGCAGCGTCAAAATCGTCGCCGGTGTGGACAATGAGAAACAGCGGCGGGTGTAGGTTGGGTCTGTTCGGGTGCAAATCATCGGCGCATGATACTGAATCCAGGATACGAAAATTTGCTGAACGCAGGATTTTGGCAAGTCCTTCCCTGAGCAAAATGCTTTTCCCAACGAGGACGGCCGCAAGAACTTGTTGCCTCCGCATGGTGGTACTCCCAGCCTGAACGCCATTCGGAGCCATTAGACTGCGGCCCTCTTGTATCGCGATTGATCGTCGCGTTAGCCATGTTTGCTTTGGTGCAAAATCTTCGTATCAACAGTTATTCGTCGGTGGAGTCTCCGCTTTCATGAGAAGATATCTCCCAGTTAAAATTTCGAAGCTCGGCGTCTGCGCATCGTGACGATTTTATGAATTTTAGATTCGAATTCCCGATATCCCTATATATCTTTCGTTATAGGATGTCGTTCAGCCACGGCGGTGCGCTGATTGGCGTGAACCGCATTCTATGATTGAGTGGAGTGTAGCAAGACGACCGAGTGTTGTGCTTTCGTTGGGCTCCAAGCAGGCCGCGGCACTACACCGCGTTTCGAGGAAACAAGGCTTTCAGCACCAATCACGCATCTATCTGTGTCTTGCTAGACCCAATTCGAGATGTTTCGCCGCTTAGGCTCTTGCGAAGATTGAAAGTCGGCAAGCGTACTGACGAGGACTCGCAATTGTTTTACTATTCCTGCCAATCTGTCTATTGCGACGCAGCAACCCGTGTTGCGTGTCATTGAAAAGAATGCCTGCGCGGGGAATGCTTCTGGGGAAGATACTTGGGAGCGTAGGTTATGCGTAAGGGGGCAGGCCTAGGACCGCCCACTTGCAGCGTCATTCCGAAGGACGCGGCGCCCGAAGTCCTGGTGCAGTCCGTGCGGCAAGCAACGAATGGCTGGAGGTTGCGGCCGCTGCTCCCCCTCGGAGCTGGTTCTATCTCGGAACGAAAGAAACGGTGCCAACGTTGAGAATGTGCCGGCGGTGCTGACGGATCGTGAGCGCGAGATCATGCGTCCGGTGTCCGAAGGATCGTCGAACAGGGCGATTGCGCGCCGATTGAACATTTCCAGCGGCACCATCAAAGTGCACCTCCATCACATGTATCAAAAGCTCGAAATCACTAACCGAACCGTGCTCGCGGCGCTCGCCATATCGCAAAAATAGCAGCGCTGGCATCCCTTCCTGAAATCAAGTTCACCGGATTTGCCGTGGTTGAGAATGACCGTAAAGGGCGAGCGGCCATCGTCATTGCGTTTGTGAACGTCTGCTTTTCGCGCTTCAGCCGGCTGCTTCAGCGAGATGCACGTCGCGGCCGAGGTAGCGAGTGTCGAGTTCTCTCGCCTGCGGCGGATGCCGCCGGATCGATTGGCGCAAAAGTCTGAACCGTCAACGGCGGCGTTCGGAGCGACCATAGTTGCTCAAATGCCCCTCGCGCGCCGCCCGCGCTCGCGCGGACCTGGCGAGGCTACGCATCTTGCCTGGCGGCGCCGTTCGGGAGGGCAGGCGTTCGAGTTTCTGGCTGCCGCAGGCAGGACAGACGGGCATGTCAGAAGGGCCGATCAGCAACTCCACGTCCTTGTCGCATTTTCCGCAGTGATAACTATAGAGCGGCATGGCTTCGGTTTCCGTTCACGCTGGAAATATTCAACGGCGACAGGAGTGCAGGAACCGGACCAGTTCGAGGCGTTGCCCGATCGTGTATGGATTCAGGTGCTTTCCACCGGCTAGCGCATTGTTCTGAAGAATACAGAATGTCGGAACATCGACACTCCGAATTATCCGATGCTTCAAAATCGGCTTGTCCTTCATCCAATCGGGCGGCTTCCGCGACAGAAAATCGATTTCGGTCGCTTGGCCCGGATCGTGCAAACCCTCAACTCCGGATCCGACATTTGCACGTTGCGAACCCGCGCGACGCAGCCATGACTATCGATATGCGCGCCTACCCGACCGGTGATCCGAAACAGGGGATCGGCCTTGGAGAATACTGTGCTCTGTCCGTTTCCCAGCGCGCCCTCCCGGATTGAGCGGCCGTCAGCCGAGCAAAAGACCATGGTGCTAACCGGTGCCTCGCGCGGCATCGGCCATGCAACGGTGAAACTGTTTTCGGAAGCCGGCTGGAGGATCATCACATGTTCGCGGCAGCCTTTCGACAACGGGCTCTGCCCCTGGGATGCCGGTTCAGATGACCACATTCAAATAGACCTCGGCGATCACCGTTCCATGCCGCGCGCGCTGGCGGACATCAGGGCGCGGCTCGGCGGCATGCCGCTGCATGCGCTCGTCAACAATGCCGGATTCTCTCCGAAGGATTGCGACGGGGGCCGTCTTACGTCGCTGACGACACCGGTCGACATGTGGATGAACGTCTTCCACGTCAATTTTCTGGCGCCGATTCTTCTCGCCCGTGGCTTGTTCGGCGAGTTGAAAGACGGTTCCGGCACAGTCGTCAACGTAACGTCCATCGTCGGCTCGCGCGTGCACCCGTTTGCGGGTACGGCATACGCAACGTCGAAGGCCGCTCTCGCTTGTCTTACCCGGGAGATGGCGCATGACTTTGCGCCCCACGGCATCCGGGTGAACGCGATAGCGCCGGGCGAGATCAAGACCGATATTCTGTCACCGGAGACGGAAGCCCGGCTAGCTCCCGTCATCCCCATGGGCCGGATCGGCTCGCCGGACGAGGTGGCCAAGGTAATCTTCTTTCTATGCTCGGAAGCGGCAAGCTACGTGACCGGCGAGGAAATCAAGATCAATGGCGGTCAACACGTTTAGGGTTTCCGGTTGGGAGAAAAGGAGCGAGCCGGTGCTGCTAGTTTAGCCACCCCGCATTGATCCAGATCAACGCGGGCGGCGTCATGACGGCCGGAACGGCAGGATTCGCCAGCAATTGGAGGGGCGGCCACGACGTGGAGGCGGATGGAAGGTGGACAAATTCACGCTCGTTTGTTCGGCAGGATTGAGGTGAACTTGGGCACGACAATTGAATGAAGATGGGACAGGATATCAGGAATCTTTCAGAAAAGTCGGCGGGGAAAGTCCAGGACGATGGAGAGACCGCTATGGCTCATGCTGATACATCCTTTGCTGAAAGCCTGGAAACACGGCCCAACCCGCCCGTGATTCCGCTCAGTGAGATCGCGCTGACCGGAATCTACGAGATTTCCAAGATCCTGAACGCGCCGAACAGGCTCGAGACGACGCTTTCGAACGTCCTCAACGTTCTATCGTCGTTCTTGCAGATGCGGCACGGCGTCATTTCGCTGCTCGCTGACGACGATGTCCCGGACGTCACGGTCGGTGTTGGCTGGAATGAGGGAACCGACGAACGCTACCGCGCGCGCCTGCCGGAAACGGCGATCGGGCAGATCGTGGCGACCGCGGTTCCGCTGGTTGCGGAGGATGTCGCTACGCATCCATTGTTCAAGACCGATGCGACCGCGCTCGGAGCGGACGGAGATATCAGGGTATCGTTCATCGGAGTGCCGATCCGGATTGGCGCGAAGGTCGTCGGCACGTTGACCATCGATCGCGTCTGGGACGGTCGATCGGTATTTCGGCTCGATACCGACGTGCGCTTCCTGACGATGATTGCCAACCTGATTGGACAGACGGTGCAGCTCTACCGCGTCGTCTCGCGCGACCGCGATCGGCTGATGGCCGAGAGTTACCGTTTGCAGAAGGAGCTATCGGAGCTCAAGCCGGCGCGAGAGCGCCGGAAAGTTCACATCAAGGGCATCGTCGGAGACAGTCCGGCTCTGCGTTCGCTGCTCGAGCAAATCACGATCGTGGCGAAATCCAATTCCACCGTGCTTTTGCGCGGCGAATCCGGCACCGGCAAGGAACTGATCGCCAAGGCCATTCACGAGCTGTCGCCGCGCGCGAAAGGCCCGTTCATCAAGATCAACTGCGCCGCATTGCCGGAATCGGTCCTGGAGTCGGAGCTGTTCGGCCATGAAAAGGGAGCGTTTACCGGCGCGCTCAACGCGCGCAAGGGACGCTTCGAACTCGCCGACAAGGGCACGCTTTTCCTCGACGAAATCGGGGAAATCTCGTCCGCATTTCAGGCCAAGCTTCTGCGCGTGCTGCAGGAACAGGAATTCGAGCGAGTCGGCGGCAATCATACCATCAAGGTCGACGTGCGTGTTGTCACGGCCACCAACAGGAATCTCGAGGAGGCGGTTGCCCGCAAGGAGTTCCGCGCCGACCTTTATTATCGCATCAGCGTGGTGCCGATCCTGATGCCGCCGCTGCGCGAGCGGCGCAGCGACATTCCGCAGCTTGCCGGCGAATTCCTGAGGCGCTTTAACGGCGAGAACGGCCGGACCCTGACCTTCGACGCGACGGCGATGGAAGTGCTGATGGGCTGCGGCTTTCCAGGCAATGTCCGCGAACTTGAGAATTGCGTCCAGCGGACCGCGACATTGGCGCATGGTCCTTCGATCGTGATGGAGGATTTCGCCTGCCGCCGAAACGAATGCCTGTCTGCCATGTTGTGGAAGGGCCATTCGGAAGT
>JBAQER010000625.1:0-4913 GCA_049286845.1 Bradyrhizobium sp. | reverse complement strand
GATTGAGCCAGGGTTTTCAGCGCTATGAATTGCCCGCACTCGGGCTCGTGGCGGCGTTGCTGATGTTTTACCCGCTGGTAAGAGCGCCGACCGGCCTTGCGGCCACGCTGATCGTGTCGGGATTGATCGCGCGCCGCTGCGGGCTTTGGCGCAGCCGGCCGGCGTTATCGGCGTCGCCGGACAGTGGCCTTGCCCAGCGATCGCGCGCATTCTGAATGGCGATTCGTCGGACCTTGGCTCTCCAGGTTTCTGCGGGGTTCGAGGCTGCGCCCTGCAAATCTTCCTGAAAAGGGCTGCGATTCGTATTGTCATCAGGCCTGAATAAGTGTTCAGTTCTTCAAAGCGATCTGTGCCAGATCGCTCAAAACAACTGAAGACGCACGCGTTCAGGACCGTCTGGTTTGGCCTTGAGCGCATGCCGGGACGAGAAACGCGCGCCATGGTCTATCGGCGAACCCATCAGGTAGTGAAGCGGCTGGCGGCGCGGCGCAGTGCCATTCTGGCGGCGGCGCGGGATGCCGCAGCCGAGGGCGGCATGGCCGCGGTACAGATCGCTCCGGTCGCGGTCCGCGCCAATGTCGCGGCCGGCACCGTCTACCGCTATTTTCCTTCCAAGGCGGATCTGATTTCGGAACTGATCGCCGAGGTCTCGCGCGACGAGCTGGCCGCGATCCGCCGCGCCGCGGACGCTGCTCCCGGGCCGTCATCGGCGCTGGCGGCGGCCGTCACCACGGTCGCGGTGCATGTGCTGTCGCAGCGCAAGCTCGCCTGGGGCATTCTGGCCGAACCGGTCGATGTCGACGTGACGGCCTCAAGGCTCGCCAGCCGCCGCGAGATCGCGGGCGAGATCGCTGCCCGGATCGACGCCGCGGTCCGCGCCGGCCATCTTCCGGCGCAGGACACGCGACTGGCTGCGACCGCGCTGCTCGGCGCGCTGCATGAATCGCTGGTCGGGCCGCTGGCGCCGGACAACATGGACGATTCCGCGAAACTGCGCGACGCCGTCCAGACCGTGACGCTATTGGCGCTGCGCGCCGTCGGCGTGATGGACGCCCGCGCCCGCGGCCTCGTGGTGCAGGCGGTGCTGCCGGCGAAGGCGCTGGTAGGCGCGTAAGGGTCTGCGGACCGCCGCTGCCGAACTCACATATCCGCGTCGCCGTCGGGGCCGACGGAAGCGATGCGCAGCATGTTGGTGGTGCCGGGCGTGCCGAGCGGCACGCCGGCGACGATGATGACGCGCTGGCCGGCGCGGGCAAAGCCATCACGGAACGCGATACTGCCGGCGCGGCTGACCATGTCGTCGAGATCCTTGGCGTCTTCCGCGACCACGCAATGCACGCCCCAGACCGCGGACAGCTTGCGTCCGGTAGCGAGGTTCGGCGTGATCGCCACCACCGGCGGCTTCGGCCGCTCGCGCGCGACGCGCAGCGCGGTCGAGCCCGAACTGGTCCAGCAGATGATCGCGGACAGATCGAGCGTTTCGGCGATCTGCCGCGCGGCGTCGGCAATGGCGTCGCCGACGGTCGGCTCCGGCCCGGCGCGCTGCGCCGTGAGCACGCCGCGATAGGTCGGATCGCGTTCGACCTCTTCGCCGATCCTGTTCATGGTCGAGACCGCTTCGACCGGAAATTTGCCGGCCGCCGATTCCGCCGACAGCATGATGGCGTCGGCGCCTTCATAGACCGCGGTGGCGACGTCGGAGACCTCGGCGCGCGTCGGCACCGGCGACTGGATCATCGATTCCAGCATCTGGGTTGCGATCACCACCGGCTTGCCGGCGCGCCGCGCCAGTCGCGTCATTTGTTTCTGCAGGCTAGGCACCCGCTCCAGCGGCAGTTCGACGCCGAGATCGCCGCGCGCCACCATCAGCGCGTCGGACACCTCGATGATTTCGGGAAGCCGGTCGATCGCCTGCGGCTTTTCGATCTTGGCCATCACCGAAGCGCGGCCGCGGATCAGCTTCTTGGCCTCGATGACGTCTTCGGCGCGCTGCACGAACGACAGTGCCACCCAGTCGATGCCCATCACCAACGCGGCCTCGAGATCGGCGCGGTCCTTCGGCGTCATCGCCGAGACCGGCAGGTCAGTGTCGGGCAGGCTGACGCCCTTGCGATCCGACATCTTGCCGCCGATCACGACGCGGGTGACGGCGCGCTCGGGCGAGGTCTCTTCCGCGATCAGGCGCACCTTGCCGTCGTCGAGCAACAGCGCGTGGCCCGGCCGCAGCGCCGCCAGGATTTCCGGATGCGGAAGCTGGACGCGGCCGTGGTCACCGGGCGTCTTGTCGGAATCCAGCACGAAACTCTCGCCGTTCTTGAGCTGGATCGCGCCCCCGGCGAACGAGCCGAGGCGGAGTTTCGGCCCCTGCAGGTCCACCAGGATGCCGATCGGACGGCCGTAGCTCGATTCGACACTGCGGATGGTCTTGACCAGCTCGCGCATGGTGTCGTGCGAGGTATGGCTCATATTGATGCGGAAGACGTCGGCGCCGGCCTCGAACAGGCGGCGGATCATCGCGCTTTCGGAAGATGCGGGACCAAGCGTTGCCAGGATCTTGATGCGGCGCAGACGTCTCATGGCTTGGTTCCGGGCGCTGGCTGCAGACCAGACGCGCCCGGAGCCGTCCCGCCCGGCGGATTGGACATGCCCGGAAGGTTTCCGGGGCCGCCCGGACCGACCGTTCCCGGAATTCCCGGCACCCGCTGCGCGGGCTGCTCGTTGGCTTCGGTGAGTTGTACGGTCCAGGCGCGTTGCTCCCCGGTGTCGACCTCGAAGAAGCCGGTGCGGTCGAAACCGCGCGCCAGGCAATTCTCGGTGCCCTTGATGGTGAATTCCTTGTCACGCGAGCACATGAAGGCCTGCCCCGACCATTCGCCGCCGCGGTCGTAGTCGAGCGCGTAGATGTAATAGAACCGGGCGACCAGCGTCCCGCGCAGCAGGGTTTCGCAGCTCTTCGAGGATACGTTCCACCAGCCCTCGGTGGTCCAGCCCTCGGCGTCCTTGTAGCCGAGCGCGATGCCGACCCGGCTCGACGTATTGTTACAGAGCCGGAAGTCGGCCGCCGCCGGACTGCTCCACAGGCACATCGCCGCAAGCGCCAGCGCCGGGACCAGACCGGCGGTCATGCGAGCGGGAAGGGGACGGTGGCGGTGGGAATCTCTTGCGATCATTTAGTGAAGCTATATCAATTCCTTGAGGATTTCGCGAACGCCAGCGGCGGCTCCCGGCGGCGGAAACGCCGTTTTCGGGGAAGGGGCAGCCGAATTCCGGCCATTGAATTCCCTCTTAACGCGGCGATATGGCAAAATCTGTGACAACTCCCACCTAATATCAATATCCTCCGGGTCACTCCCGGAAAACGACGGCGAGGCGGCCATGGCGATCGATGACAAGACCAGAACGGAACTCGAAGCGGCGGCCTTCCGGCGGCTGGTCGCGCATCTGCGCTCCCGCACCGACGTCCAGAACATCGACCTGATGAATTTGGCCGGCTTCTGCCGCAACTGCCTGTCCAACTGGCTCAAGGAAGAGGCCGACGCCAAGGGAGCGGCGATGACCCGGGACGAGAGCCGCGAGGCCGTCTACGGCATGCCCTACGAGACCTGGAAGTCGACCTATCAGGGCAAGGCCACGCCCGAGCAGCTCGAGGCGATGAAGAAAGCCCATGGCGGGCACGGGCACTGAGCCTCCGCCTTCCAATTTCTTCCTCATCCTGAGGGGCGGCGTCTTCGCCGCGTCTCGAAGGATGAGTGACCTCATGGTTCGAGACGGCGCAAGAGCGCCTCCTCACCATGAGGGAATCTTTCTCCTGTGGGCGCGCTGTGGATGAGCGCGATGTTGCCTTGACGCAAGGCGCGCCACTCTTGAGGGTCATTTTCGGGATGCGGTGCGTGGATCAGCGTGCGGCGCTTCTCCCCACACTTCAACCATCAGTTCATTCAGGAGTACCCGATGGCCACCACTGCCGCTGCCGTCAAGGAAGAGCCCGCGACCAAATTCGCGAAAGACCAGCTCAAGGCCATCATCGAGCGCATCGAGCGTCTGGAAGAGGAAAAGAAGACCATCTCGGACGACATCCGCGACGTCTATGCGGAAGCCAAGGGCAACGGCTTCGACGTCAAGGCGCTGCGCACCATCGTTCGCTTACGCAAGCAGGACGCCAACGAGCGCGCCGAACAGGAAACCATCCTGGAAACCTACATGCAGGCGCTGGGGATGCTGTGAGGCGTGACGGTGTCATACGCGGGCTTGACCCGCGTATCCATCAATCTTCAGAACCATTCTTGAGAAGCAGATGGATTGCCGGGTCAAGCCCGGCAAAGACGATCTGAGTTAGCGCAGTGAGGCGGTCCGCATCACGAACGACTGGGTCGCGAGCTTCGCGGTGGCCGATCCGGTAAACCGGTCGCTGACCAGGCCCAGCTGCGGATCGTCCGAGAAGCTCATGGCGACGATCGCCTGCGGCTTGACGAAATAGGCGCGCATGATCGTCATGTCGGCGTCGCCCAGCACGGTCGCAGACATCGACGTGCTCGCGCTCGGCGCCAGGATCATGGCGCGCATCCAGATGTCGTTGCCCTTGAAAGCCGCGATCCGCGTCGAGGTCGCGATCAGGCCGGGCTGCCCCTGCGTTCCCTTGGCGACCACCGTATCGATCGTCGTCGCGACCGCCGGATTGCGGGCGGCCGGGCGGGCGCTGCGGGGGATCGGCGCGCTGGCTGCCACGATATTGGTGCGATCGACCGGCGAGGAAGCCGCCGGCGCATAGGCCAGCGCCTTCTTGAAGGCTTCGGAAACGCTGGCGGTCGATTGCGGGTCGGCGGAGTTGACGGCCTTGCGGGCGTTGATGGCGGCGACCTGCTCGGGCGTGGCCTGCTTCGGCGCCGCATCCCAGAAGCCGCGGGCGTTGATGA
>JBAQER010000624.1:0-3219 GCA_049286845.1 Bradyrhizobium sp. | reverse complement strand
AAATCATCCATATCGACGAAACGCTTGCCGCGCCGCGCCGCAAACAAGGCGGCCTCATTGACCAGGTTCGCCAAGTCCGCGCCGGACATGCCCGGCGTGCCGCGCGCCAGGATGTCGGCCTTCACATCGGAAGACACGGGTACCTTGCGCATATGCACCATCAGGATTTGTTCACGGCCGCGAATATCCGGCAGCGGCACCACGACCTGGCGGTCGAAGCGGCCCGGACGCAGCAGCGCCGGATCGAGCACGTCGGGACGGTTGGTCGCCGCGATCAGGATCACGCCTTCATTGGCCTCGAAGCCGTCCATCTCGACCAGCAACTGGTTCAGTGTCTGCTCGCGCTCATCATTGCCGCCGCCGAGACCGGCGCCGCGATGGCGGCCGACCGCGTCGATTTCGTCGATGAAGATGATGCAGGGCGCGTTCTTCTTGGCCTGCTCGAACATGTCACGGACGCGGCTGGCGCCGACGCCGACGAACATTTCGACGAAGTCAGAACCCGAAATCGTGAAGAACGGCACGTAGGCTTCGCCGGCGACCGCGCGCGCGATCAGCGTCTTGCCGGTGCCGGGAGGGCCGACCAGAAGCACGCCGCGCGGAATCCGTCCGCCCAACCGTTGATATTTGCCGGGATCGCGCAGGAATTCGACGATCTCCTGCAGGTCCTGCTTGGCCTCGTCGACGCCGGCGACGTCCTCGAACGTCACCCGGCCGTGCGCTTCGGTGAGCATCTTGGCCCGCGACTTGCCAAAACCCATCGCCTTGCCGGCGCCGCCCTGCATCTGCCGCGACAGGAAGATCCAGACGCCGATCAGCGCGATGAAGGGCAACCAGGAAACCAGCAGCGACACGAACCACGGCACGTTGTCGCCGGGCGGTTTCGCGGTGATCGAGACCTTGCCGTTATAGAGGCGCGAGACCAGCGTCGGGTCGTTCGGCGCATAGGTCTGGAAGCTCGAGCCATTGGTGAAGGTGCCGTGGATTTCCGGCCCCTGGATGACGACGTCGCGAACGTGATTGGCGTCGACCTCGGTCAGGAGCTGCGAGAACGAGATGTCCTGCGAGGACGCGCGCTGACCCGGATTCTGGAAGAGCGTGAACAGTGCCAACAGCAGCAAAACAATAATGACCCATAGGGCGAAATTGCGCAGATTGGCGTTCATTGATCTTCCTTCGTGGTCGCGCGGATCGCGGCCTTATGTCCTTGGGCAGGCACGAGGGAATCCCCCGGTCGGCTGCATTACAATCTAGGTGCCGCCCCGGTCGATGCCAAGGGAACCACGCAGGACTATTTAACGCATCCTAGCCGGATTCCTGCTCAAATAATGGCGGTGAAACCGGTGTTTTCCGGGGTGGTTAAGACTCCGATCCGGCCGCTATTCCGGCCGGCGGCGACGCGGCGGCGCCGGCTCGACACGAATCCGGCCGCCGGTCAGGCTCACCAGCGCCCCGGCGAGGGTCTGCTTCAGCCCAGGCCGAATCATTGGTCGATTCCCCGGCCGATCAGGCTTCAGCCGGCTGCTTTCGGGCTTTCCCGTCACCGCCCGGTCCAGGGCCGCAAGCAGGGCTTCGACCTTGCCGAGTTCCGCCGGTCCCTCATGACCGAACCGGTCGATCGCGCGCTTGAGCAGCCGAAGCCGTATTTCCTCGGGCATGGCGGCAAAGGCCGTTGCGTCAAAGGTCTTGGCATCGAAGGTCTTGGCAAAATCGGATCCGGCACGCGAGGCCGCGCGGTCCCGCAGCGCCAGATAGCGCTCGGCACCATCGGCCAGCACTTCCACCGCGGCGTTGGCCCGGGCCAGCCTTTGGGCCAGCCGCGCCAGGTTGCGCGCATCGCCGCCTTCGGCGGCGAGCGCTGGCATCAGAGCGCGCAGCCGCGGACGCGTGAAGCTCACGTCGCGGTTGGTCGGATCGTCGGCGAAGCCGAGCTTGGCCTTGTGCAGCGTCGCGACAAGCTGCGACTTCGAAACGTCGAGAAACGGGCGCACCAGCCGCACGCCGTCGCGTTCGGTTTCCCGCGCCATCGCCGCGAGACCATGGATGCCGCTGCCGCGCAGCATCCGCATCAGCAGCGTTTCGGCCTGATCGTCGCGAGTGTGCGCGGTGAGGATGTGGGTGGCGCCGCTCTGCCGCGCCGCCTTCGCCAGCAGGCGGTAGCGCGCGATACGCGCCGCCGCCGGCAATCCGGTCTTTGGCTTCGGGCCGGTCCAGCGCAGCGTGCGGTGCTCCAGATCGAGCGTGCGCGCCAGCCGCTTCACCTCACGCGCCTCGACGGCAGCTTCCGTGCGCAAGCCATGATCGACCGTAACGGCGACCAGGCGCGGACCGCGCGCCAAAGACCTGCGCCAGCGCGCCGCGAGCCACATCAGGGCCATTGAATCGGGGCCGCCGGAAACCGCGAGCAGAAGCGCAGGCGCGGTTTTCCAGTCCGCGAACAGACGTTTCGCGTCCCTCACCGAGATCGGGAAATTGTCGTCGTCGGGCATGGCGCCGCCGACCATAGCGCTTTCAACCGAAGTGGGTACCGGTTGACGCGAAGAAAACGCGTCAAAACAGGGTTTTTTCGAACCCGAAAGACTTTAGCACTTGATCCGCTTCTGCTCACGGTCGACGGCCGCTTTGACGCCGCCCGAAGCGCGGGGATATTTCCGCGTCACCTCGCCGAGCGCCGCGCAGGCGGCTTCCTTCTCTTTCAGCGCAGCCAGCGACTGGCCGAGCCGCAGCAGGGCGTCCGGGGCTTTCGCCGATTTATCGAATTTGGTGGTCACCGCGAGGAAGGCCTCCGCGGCGTCGCGATAGCGCTGGCGCTGGAAGAAGCTCTCGCCCAGCCAGTATTGCGAATCCGCCATCAGGGGATCGCTGGGGTATTTCTGCGCGAAGTTGCGCATGGTCTCTTCGGCCAGCGCGTAGTCCTTGCGCTGCATATAGCCGATGCCGAGGTCGAACTCGTCCTTCGGGGTCGCCGACGGCGGCAGCGTCGTCAGCGCCGCGCCCGTCCCGGCGCCTGGACCACGCGGCGGCGCCTGCGGCGGCAAGGCGCCGGGTGGATTGCGCTGGCCTCCGGTGTTCGCCAGATCGAGTGGCTCCCCTGCTCCGCGGCCGCCGGGAGCGCCGATCGGCGCCTCGGCCGGCATCGGCAGCTGGCCACCGCCCAGCGCGCGCGGCGCGCCGGGGGCATTCGGATTCTGGGCGGGATCGAACGCATCGCCACGGCGC
>JBAQER010000623.1:0-1523 GCA_049286845.1 Bradyrhizobium sp. | reverse complement strand
CGACAA
This sequence comes from Bradyrhizobium sp., assembly GCA_049286845.1. Lineage (GTDB taxonomy): Bacteria > Pseudomonadota > Alphaproteobacteria > Rhizobiales > Xanthobacteraceae > Bradyrhizobium. The sequence goes on along the minus strand of JBAQER010000623.1, from coordinate 1,517 downwards.
GGATGCGGCCCTGCCAGCCGATCAGCACGAACTCGACCTCGCCGCTGGAATCTCCGCCGCTGACCTCGATGCAGTCGGTGGTCGTCAACCGGCGGGCGGAGACGCGATAATAGATCGGCGTCGAAGCCGGCTGGGCAATGCCGATCGCTTCGAGTTCGGCGATGTGCTTGTCGCGCGCCACCGGATCGCGACCGGTCCAGCCGGCGATCACGGCCTTGTCGATCGGCAGCGTCAGCGGCGTTGTCTTGCCCTGGGCATCGACGGTGAATGTGAGATCAACCACGGATCGCCCCCTCCATGCCGGCGGCGAGTTCGAAGATGCGGCGGTCCGATCCGCCCGCTGCCGCCAGCATCAACCCGACCGGCACCTCGCCTTCGCGATGTGCGGGCAGCGAGATCGCGCAGCCGTCGATCATGTTGATCAGGGTGCAATTGCGCAACGACCGCAAATTCTCCCTGGCGAAATCCTTGTCGTCGGCGAGATCGGCGATGCGCGGCGGCGTATTGGCGGTGGTCGGCATGACTACCGCGTCATAGGGCGCCAGACGAACGGCGGCGCGCGCGATCAGCGACTTCCGGGCGCCGACAAGATCGACATAGTCGGCCGCGCTCAGGCTTTCGCCACGCATGATCCGCATCGACACCCGGGGATCGTAGACATCGCCCTTGCTGGCAATCAGATAGCGATGCCAGGCATAGCTTTCCGCGGCGGCAAAGCCGCCCTTGGCGTTCATCACCCCGACATCCAGGAATTCCGGCACCTCGATCCGCTCAATCAGCGCGCCCCGGCGCGAAAGCGTCTCCAGCGCCCGCTCGAATGTTTTGGCGATCGCCTCGTCGAGATCATCGAGCGCCAACGTGGTCGGCACCGCCAGCCGCATGCCCTTGATCGGGCGCGGCTGCAGCGACACGAGGGTTTCATTGGCGAGCACGGCGTCGAGCGCCGCGCAGCAAGCAACGCTGCGCGCCAACGGACCGATGCTGTCGAGCGTGAACGAGAGCGGCACCGCGCCATCGAGCGGCACCCGGCGCTGCGTCGGCTTGAAGCCGACGATGCCGTTATAGGCCGCCGGTATCCGGCAGGAGCCGCCGGTGTCGGTGCCGAGCCCGCCATGCGCCATGCTGTCGGCGACGGAAACCGCAGCACCCGACGACGACCCGCCGGGCACGTGGCCGGCCTTGCGATTCCACGCGCCCTTCGGCGTGCCGTAATGCGGATTGATGCCGATCCCGGAATAGGCGAACTCGGTCATGTTGGTGCGGCCGATCACGACGAAGCCGGCGCGCCGCAGCCGCGCCACCGCGGGCGCGTCGGCTTCCGCCGGCGGCGAGTCGTCGAGCGCGCGCGAACCGGCGCGGGTCACCTGCCCCCTGATGTCGAACAGATCCTTGATCGAGACGGGAATGCCGGCAAAGCGCGATGGCGCGGCCTTGACTTCGCGCAGCCGGTCCATCGCTTCGGCGGCCTCGATGGCGGCTTCCGCATCGACGGGGACGAAGGCCCGCGCGCCCTCGCC
>JBAQER010000622.1:0-4058 GCA_049286845.1 Bradyrhizobium sp. | reverse complement strand
TCCGGAAACCGCTCGGGGCTGGCAAAGGCGGTGCGCGGATCGACCACCGTCACGTCATAGTCGAGCGAACGCGCCAGCGGCGCCAGCGCCTGGCTGATGTGGACCGCGCCGACGATCACGAGCTTGGCGGTCGGCGCATAGACGTTGAGAAACAGCTTCTTGCCGCCGGCCTCGACCGTGCCGCTCTTGCCCATGCGCAACTGTTTTGAAAGTTCGGCGCGCAAGGGATCGGCTGATATGTCGGCGGCCTTGACCAGCCGCTGCTCGCCGTTTTCGGTGTCGGTGATGAGGATGACCGGCCGGCGCGCGGCGCGTTCGGCGTTGACCGTCTTGAGGGTCTCAAGCTTCACGACTGGCCCACCTTCTCGACGAACACACGGATGGTGCCGCCGCAGGACAGGCCGACATTCCACGCGGTCTCGTCGGCGACGCCGAATTCGAGCATCTTCGGCTTGCCGCTGGCGATCACGTCGAGCGCCTCGGTGACCACGGCGCCCTCGACGCAGCCGCCGGATACCGAGCCCAGAAAGGTGCCGTCGTCGTTGATGACGAGACTGGAACCCGCGGGCCGCGGCGCCGAGCCCCAGGTCTCGACCACGGTCGCCAGCGCCACGCCATGACCGGCCCTCTGCCAGTCCTCAGCCGCTTTGAGAATGTCTTGGTCGCGATTGAGCATGGGAGCCTCTTTCAAGCTGCGGATCGAATCAGGCTGCGGTGATGCGGCGGCGGCGCCGACGAAAGGGCCGCGATCAGCCCCTCGATCGAACTCAAATTATGTACCGGGCGGAATTCGTCAACATGCGGCAGCATCATTTTGATGCCCTGCGCCTTGGCCTCGAAGCCGCCGAAGCGCAGCAGGGGATTGAGCCAGATCAGGCGGCGGCAGGAGCGGTGCAGCCGGTCCATCTCGAAAGCCAACTTGGCGTCGGCCTCGCGCTCCAGCCCGTCGGAGATCAGGAGCACGATGGCGCCCTGCCCGAGCACGCGACGGCCCCACAATTTGTTGAATGTATGCAGCGAGGTGCCGATCCGGGTGCCGCCGGCCCAGTCCTCCACCGTCGAGGAACAACTCGCCAGCGCCTCATCGGGATCGCGCGCCCGCAAAGCCCGCGTCACATTGGTCAGCCGGGTGCCGAACAGGAATACCGACACGCGCTTGCGCGCATCGGTGATGGCGTGCAGGAAATGCAGGAACAGCCTGGTGTATTCGCTCATCGAGCCGGAGATATCGAGCAGCGCCACGATCGGCGCCGGCTTGTCGATCCGCCCGAGCCGATGGATGTCGATGATGTCGCCGCCGGTGCGCAAGGAGCCGCGCAGGGTGCGGCGCATGTCGAGCCGCAAGCCGCGCGCGTCCGGCTGGTAGCGGCGGGTGCGCAATTCGGCCTGCGGCAGCTTCATCTGCGCAATCGCGCGGGTGACTTGCGCGATCTCGGCCGCGCTCATCTGCGCAAAATCCTTTTTCTGCAGCACTTCCTTGTCGGACACCGACAGCCGCAACTCCTGCTCCTGGGCCTGCGGCGTCTCGCTCATCTGCGGCTGCGCCAGCGCCTCCTGGACCCGGCGCGACGCCGGCGGCGGCTTCTTCCTGGCGTGGTCCGGCAGCGGCACCGAATCCAGCATGTGCTTCCATTCTTCGGCGGCGCGGAAGAACAGGTCGAACGCCTGCGCGAAGATCAGCGCGTGCTCGTGGCGCTTGACGAAGATCGCTTCCAGCGTGGTGAAGACGTCGCCGCGGTTGCCGATCTCGATCGCCTGCAGCGCGTTCATGGCGTCGATCACGGCGCCGGGCCCGACCGGAATGCCGGCGGCGCGCAACGCGCGGGCAAAGCCGATGACGTTGTCGGCCATTTGGCCGGTCGGGGGATTGAGGTGATCGATTGCGGCCATGGGTTTGTCGCCTCGTCATTCCGGGCCGCACGAAGTGCGGACCCGGAATCTGGAGATTGCGGCGCGAGATTCCGGGTTCACGCTTCGCCTGCCCCGGAATGACGGCTAGTCGCTCGTCGCTTCCTTCAAAACCTTCTGCAGCGTGTCGCCCTGCATCCGCGCGATGTCGTCCTGATACTTGAGCAGCGCGCCGAGTGTATCGCCGACCACCTGCGGGGTCAGTGAGCGGGCGTCGAGTTCGGTCAGCGCGGTGGCCCAGTCGAGGGTCTCGGCAACGCCGGGCGACTTGTAGAAATCCTGGTCGCGCAGCGCCTGCACGAAACGGACGACCTGCTGCGACAGTTTCGCTGATATGCCGGGCACGCGCGACTTGACGATCGCGAGCTCACGCTCCGCGGAGGGATAGTCCACCCAGTGATAGAGGCAGCGGCGCTTCAGCGCGTCGTGAATCTCGCGGGTGCGGTTCGAGGTGATGATGACGATGGGCGGATGCGGCGCCTTGATGGTGCCGAATTCCGGAATCGTGACCTGGAAGTCCGAGAGGATTTCGAGAAGATAGGCCTCGAACGCCTCGTCGGCGCGATCGAGTTCGTCGATCAGGAGCACCGGCGGGCCGGCCACATCGGGCTCCAGCGCCTGCAACAGCGGCCGCTCGATTAGAAAACGCTTGGCAAAAATATCCGACGACAGCTGCTCGCGGTCGGTATCCCCTGCCGCTTCAGCGAGCCGGATCGCGATCATCTGCGCCGCGCTGTTCCACTCATAGACCGCGGAGGCAACGTCGAGGCCTTCGTAGCATTGCAGCCGGATCAGCTTGCGACCCAGCGCCGCCGACAGCACCTTGGCGATCTCGGTCTTGCCGACGCCGGCCTCGCCTTCGAGGAACAGCGGCCGGCCCATCCGCAGCGACAGATAGGTCACCGTCGCCAGCGAGCGCTCGGCGAGATAGCCGCGCGAGGTCAGCAGTTCCAGCATCGCATCAACAGAGGTGGGCAGCGCCGATGCGGTCATGGGAACGCCAATCTCGATGCGTCAGGAATCGGCAATGTCAGGCTTTGCCGGTCGCCGCTTCAACGGCCCGGCGCGCCAGCACCGCGATCAGATGGGCGCGATATTCGGCGCTGCCGTGCAGGTCGCTGTTCAATCCGTCCGCAGGTACCGTCAGGCCATCGAGCGCCTTCGCCGAGAAGCGCTTCTTCAGGGCTTCCTCGAACGAGGTGAGGCGGAACACGCCTTCAGAACCGGCGCCGGTGACGGCGACGCGGACATCCGACGGACGCTTGGCGACGAACACCCCGACCAGCGCATAGCGCGAGGCCTGGTTGCGGAACTTGATGTAGGCGGCCTTCTTCGGCAGCGGGAACATCACCCGGGTGATGATCTCGTCGCTCTCGAGCGCGGTCGTGAACAGGCCCTGGAAGAATTCCTCCGGCTTCAGCCGGCGCTTGTTGGTGACGATGGTGGCGCCGAGCGCCATGCAGGCCGCCGGATAATCGGCGGTCGGATCGTTGTTGGCGAGCGAGCCGCCGATGGTGCCTTTGTGGCGCACAGCGGGATCGCCGATCCACCCTGCGAGTTCGGCCAAAGCCGGGATCGCCTCGCCGACGACGGCGGAAGTGGCGACCGCGTTATGGGTCGCGGTGGCGCCGATCACCAGCGAGCGGCCCTTCATCTCGATGCCGTCGAGCCCCTCGATATGGGAAAGATCGACCAGATGCGGCGGGCTGGCGAGCCGCTGCTTCATGACCGGCAGCAGCGTGTGACCGCCGGCAATGACCTTGGCGTCTTCGTTCTTCACCAGGAGATTGGCGGCCTGCCGCACGGTCGCCGGACGGTGATATTTGAATTCGTACATGAGATATTCCTGATCGCCGTGCGGGACGTGCGTTACGCGAGATCGGACTTCGCCATCGCCTTGGCGCCGGCCGCGATCGATTGAACGATGTTCTGATAGCCGGTGCAGCGGCACAGATTGCCTTCGAGCTCTTCGCGAATGACGTGGTCCGAGAGGTCGTGTCCCTTGCGGTGCACCAAATCGACCGCGGTCATGATCATGCCGGGGGTGCAGAAGCCGCATTGCAGGCCGTGGTGCTCGCGGAATGCCTCCTGCATCGGGTGCAGCGGCGCGCCGTCGGCGGCAAGGCCCTCGATGGTCTTGACCTCATGGC
>JBAQER010000621.1:0-10473 GCA_049286845.1 Bradyrhizobium sp. | reverse complement strand
GCGCGCCGGCGCCGACATTGCCGGTCGGCGCGCTGCCGAGGAATGTCAGGGACAGCGACAGCGCCGCCAGCAGCAGCGTGGTCGCCAGGACCCAGCGGTTGCGCAGCCCTTCCTTGATTTCCTTAGCCCCGATGATGACGATGTTCCTCACGCGGCATTCTCCCGAAGAAAATGGGCGTAGAGATCGTCGAGGGTCGGCGCCGCGATCTCGATATTGGTGACGCGAGGATCGCCGGCCGCGACCCGCAGCAACTCCATCTTGCTGATCTCATCAGGCACCAGCACGACGCGACCGTGCGGGGTCACGACGTCAGCCCCGTTCATCCACGCCGACGGCGCGCCATTGGCGCCGGGCGCAAGGTCGAGCGAGACCCGGATCGGCAGTTGCGAGATCGAGCGCAGCTCCGCCAGGGTGCCCTGCGCGACCAGCAGCCCGCGGTTCATGATCAGGACGTGCTCGGCGCGATCCTCGAGTTCGTTGAGCGCGTGCGAGGAGATCAGGACGGTGGCGCCGTCGTCGCGCAGTTCGTTCAGGATTTCATAGAAGGTCTGGCGCAGCGCCGGGTCGAGTCCCGTCGTCGGCTCGTCGAGCAGCAGCACGCGCGGCCGTCCCAGCAGCGCCTGGGCCAATCCCAGGCGTTGCCGCATGCCCTTGGAATAGGTCCCGACCCTGCGATCGGCGGCATCCATCAGGCCGACGCGGTCGAGCAGCGGCCATGCCGAGGCCGGCTTGATCTGCTTCAGCCGCGCGTAGAACGCCAGCGTTTCGCGCCCGGTCAGGGCGGCATTGAATGCAACATTCTCCGGCAAATAACCGAGCTGCCGGCGCGCCGAGAACTCGCCGGCCGCCGGATCCTCGCCCAAAACACGGACCGCGCCGTGCTCGGCGTGAATGAGGCCGAGCATCAGTTTGATCAGCGTGGTCTTGCCGGCACCGTTATGGCCGACCAGCGCGCTCAGCCGCCCCGGACCGAGGTCGAACGAGACGCTGCGCAGCGCCTTTACCGCGCCGTAGCTTTTCTCCACGCCGTTGACGGAGACGGTAACGGTCATCGCAGGCTCCGGCTGGAAGTTGGTTTCGGCGGCGGCGCGATCAGGGGATGGGTATCGACGACGCCGCCGGGATAGAGCGCCGGAAACTGCGCCTGCGCCCAGCGCAGCACCTGCACCGCGGGGCTGTTGATCAAAACCTTCGCCGCCGGCGCGGTCCACAACACCCGATCGACCAGATCGTTGGGGCGATAGGCGGTGTCGGCGATGCCCTCGCCGTTGAGATCGAACGCCGGATTGTCGCTCCAGTAATTGCCGCGGCCGCCCTTCGACCAGTCGAGGTCGCGGGTGCCGACATATTTCACCTGGTTGCGGTTGCCGACAAAGGCGTTGCCGGTGATCTCGTTGCCTTCGGAGCCGGCCGTGAAATGCACCCCGATGCCGCAGCGCTCGAACCAATTGTTGCGGAATTTGTTATGGTTGGTGTTGTAGATGAACACGCATTTTTCCGGTCCGCTGCGAAGACCCGGTGTGGACTTTACCTCCGGCACCATGCCTCGCTCTTCGTCCGGACCTTCGTCCCGGCTGCCAGCAATGTTGTCGAGCGAGCCGCCCGCCACCCAATTGCCGTCGATCTCCGAGTAATTGGCGTAGTTGAACAGAATGCCGTAGTCACGGTCGCGATCCGAGATATTGTTGCGGATGATCAGCCGGTTCGAATACATGATGGCGTAGCCAACGTGATTGCCGATGGACACGTTGCCGCTGACTTCGCTGTCGTTGGTGTACATGTAGTGCACTGCGAATCGCACCTGCTCGAAGCGGTTGTTGATGAAGCGGTCCTTGCGGCTGGTAATCGTGAAGATGCCGTCGCGCCCGTAGCGGAAGGTATTCTCGGCGATCGTGACGTCGGGCGCATTCCAGAGCGACACGCCATTGCCGGCCTCATTGAGGCGCCCGCCGCGCGAGCCTTCGACGATGTTGCGCAACACGCGCGAGCCCGCCGCGCCATGAACGTAAATACCGAATAGATTTCCTTCGAAGCGATTGTTTTCGACCAGTGCGCGTTCCGCGGTCTTCTCCAGGAACACGCCTGAATCCATGGTTTGCAGATCGTGGCCCGATCCCCGAATGGTCACGCCGCGGACCGTGACGTCCGGCGCCGTCACGGTGACGACGTTGCCGGCGCCGCCGCCGTCAAGCACCGCCCCCGGCCGTCCGGTCAGCACAATGCTCCGGCCGATCCTGATCGCGCCCTTGTATTCGCCCGGCGCAAGCTCGATGACATCGCCATCCTGCGCCCGGTCGAGCACAGCCTGCAGCGGCTGCTCCGGCGCAACCTTGATCGTCTCCGCAACCGCGAAGCCCGGGACTCCGGCGGCGAAGATCGCCGCCGGAAGGATGCGCAAGAGCCGAGGCACGTGTCGTTCCCGCCTCAGGACGTCTTGGGTTCGACCAGCATGCGGCCCTTCATCTCCATATGCATGGCGTGACAGAACCACGAACAATAGTACCAGAAGACGCCCGCCTTATCCGCCGAGAACGACACCGAGGCCGTCGCCATCGGCGCGACTTCCATGTTGATGCCGTAGTTCACGATGCAGAACCCGTGCGTCAGATCTTCCACCGCGTCGATATTGGTGACGTAGACGGTAACCTGGTCGCCCTGCTTGACCTGGAATTGCTCCAGACCGAACGCCGGCGCGGTGGACGTCATGTAGACGCGCACCTTGTTGCCGTCCCTGATAACCTTGGAGTCGGCCTCGAGATCGATCCCATCGGCCTTGGCCTGCTTGACTGCATCGGCAAAGAACGGATCGGCGCGATCCCAGATCGAAATCGGATTGATCTTGGAGCGGTGAACGATGGTGGCGTCATGCGGTTCGGCAAAGCTCGGACCGTCATGCACCAGTTTCATCTGGTCGCCGGAGATATCGATCAGTTGATCGTTCTCGGGTTTCAGCGGCCCGACATTGAGGAAGCGGTCCTTCGAGAACTTGTTGAGCGAGATCAGCCATTTTCCATCCGCCTCCTTGGTCTGACCCATGGAAGAGTGGTTGTGACCCGGCTGATAATGCACATCGAGCTTCTGCAGGACCGGATCGACCTTCTCGCCCTTGAAGGCCCGCTTGGCGAGATCGATATTCCATTTGACGACCTGGCTGTCGAGGAACAGCGTCGTATAGGCGTTGCCCTTGCCGTCATAGGCCGTGTGCAAGGGTCCAAGGCCGAGCTCCGGCTCCGCGACCACGACGTCACGCGGCTTGATCTTGTCGTCGAACAATTGGTCGAACAGCCGGACGTCCATCACGGTGACGGTCGGCGAGAGTTTTCCGGCCGCCACGATATGGATGCCGTCCGGCGCGGTGTTCATGCCGTGCGGGCTGTTGGAAACCGGGACATAGCGCGTGTACTTCGAGCCCTTGCGGCCGTCGATCACGGGCACGCCGTTGATTTCCTTGAAATCGCCCTTCTTCACCGCCTCTTCGATGCGCTTGATGTTGAAGATGGTGACCCAGTCCTGCTCCTTGGCGGTCATCTCGGCGAGCGTGACGCCCTCTTCCGAATTGTAGCAGGTGGCGAAGGCGTACTTGCCCTGGTAGTCGGCATCGACGTTGTCGAGATTGCCGTCGACCATCACCTGCCAGGCGACCTTCATGGTATCGCCGTCGATCGCGCTGAAGATCGAGTGATACTGCTTGGGATCGTCGAGCACCTTGCCGTCGTTCGGAATCGGCACGCCGTCCTCGCCGTTGGCGAACACATAGCCGGTGCGCGGATATTTCTGCACGCGCAGGCCGTGCACCGTGTGCTGGTTCGGCAGCTGGATGATCTTGTCGCACTTCATGACGTCGAGCCGCACCCGCGCGACGCGGGTGTTGGCCTTGTCGTTCATGAAGGCATAGCGGCCGTCATAGGTACCGTCCGTGAAGGAGATGTGCGGGTGATGCAGGTCGCCGTTCATGTAGGTGCCGCCGCGGGTCTTGAGGAATTCGCGGGTCTCGGGCAGCAGCCCCTCGGTCAGCACTTTCAGGCTTTCGTTGGTCTGGCCCCAGCCAGTGGCGCTGCAGCGGTTGAACACGGGAACGCGCATCAATTCGCGCATCGACGGAAGCCCGACGATACGCATTTCGCCGGACTGGCCGCTGGAGAAGAAGGTGTAGTATTCGTCCAGTTCGCCGGGATGCACTTCGGCCTTCTGCACGACCGCGGGCCGAGCGGCCGGAGCCTTCGGCGCCGCCGCCGTGGTCTGCGCATCGGCGGTGGTGGCGTTGATCGCGGCTCCTCCGGCAAGACCGATACCTGCGGCCGCCGCGGTAGTTCCAAGCAGGGTGCGCCGGCTGACGCCCTTTCCGTTTTCGTTGTCGCTCATAATAGCCTCCTAGGCTTTCAAGTTGCAGGTGGAGTGATGGCATCGGCAGGCGGCAGGTTGATCGGCTTGCCGCCGGCGGTGATGATGGTGTTCGGACCCTTGCCGCCGCTGCGCATCGAGGGCGACGACAGTGCATCGCGCTTCTCGCGCTTCAACCGCACCTGAATCATGTGCGGGCAGCGGTGGTCGTCGAAATACAGTTCCTGGCAATGCATGCAGTAGATGCATTCATTGACGTTGATGTGGCCCTCGGGGTGAATCGCCTGCACCGGGCATTCCTTGGCGCAGCGCTGGCAGGGCGTGCCGCATTCGGGCCAGCGGCGCAACCACTCGAACATCCGGACGCGTCCCGGAATCGCCAGCGCGGCGCCAAGCGGGCACATGTAGCGGCAGAAGAACCGTTCGACGAACAGGCCGGCGGAAAGCGTCGTCAACGCGTAGATGACGTACGGCCATTCGCGCGCGAACTTCAGGACGATGGTGGTCTTGAACGGCTCCACTTCGGCCAATTGTTCTGCAAAGGCCGTCGAGTACAGCGACATGCCGAACAGCCCGAGAAAGATGATGTATTTGATCGGCCACAATCGCTCGTGCAGCCCCCACGGCAGTCTGTATTGCGGGATCTTCACCGCTTGGGCGATGTTGTTGAGCAACTCCTGCAGCGCCCCGAACGGACACAGCCAGCCGCAAAACGGCCCACGCCCCCAGAACAGCAGTCCCGCGGCGATCGAGGCCCAAAGCAGGAAGATCAGCGGGGCCGACAGGAAGTATTCCCAGTTGAAACCGGTCAGCAGCGAATTGGCGAACGTCAGGACGTTGACCACCGAAAGCTGGGCATTCGCATACCAGCCGAGCCAGACGAGAATGAACAGCAGATAGCCGCGACGGACCCAGGCATAGACCCTGGGGCGTCGCACGAGAGTATTCTGAAAGAAGAAGATCAGGGTCAGCGCACCGAGCGCTGCGATCGTCACCCCGATACTGACGACGTTGCCGCGCCAGATCTTCATCCACAGCGGCTCGTCTTCGGCGGCGAAGGGGGGCGCGGCAGCGCGCTTTGCCTGTACTGCAGCTAACGCGGGCGGTGCCGCGGCAGACGTGGCTGCCGGCTGCTGCGCCGGCGGTGCCGGTTCACGCTTCATGTAGCTATCCGGCAGCGTGTAGCCGAGATCGAAGGTGAGCCAGGCTTTATCCCGGGTACCAACCACACGCTGGACCAGCAGTTGCAGCGCCCACGGTTCGGTCGGATCGAAGCTGAATTCCGCCGGCAGCACGAACAGCGCAATTTCGGGAAAGTCCGGCGCGCCTTCCGCTGCAAGGCTTCCCAACCTTGTGTGGTCGCGGTCGCGGAAACGGATGCTGTTGGTGTCCTGGATCAATTCGATGCGGTCGAAGATACCGCCGCGAACGTAGGCAGCTCCCTTGAATGAGTACCGGCCCGATCCCGCGACGACCAGGGCTTGCTGACCGGGCTTGAGCCGACCGGCCAGGCGGCTGAATCCGTCGTCGCCGAGCAGGCTGCGGCCGATGGTCGGCACGGCGACGTCGGCGACATACAGGTCGATGAAGGTGTCGCCGGGATCGCCATCTTCCGGATGCGCGGCGGCAGCGGCATTGCCGGATTTTTCGAAGGCCTTGTTGATGTCGTCGACGGAAAGCACCAGCCGGCGCACGGAACCGTCACCGACCAGGGTCTCCCAGTCGCGAATCTCGCGCTTGCCGGAATCGATCGCCTTCGAGGCTGGCGGCGCCGCGGCAGCGGCGGCGACGCCGCCCTGGCCGCCGAGCCGGCCGCCCTTGATCAGCTTGGTCGCGGAGCGGACGATGCTGTCGCCCATCACCAGCACGGTAACCGTCGCGCCGCTGACGATGTCGACCTGCGGAGCGGGTGCGGTTCCACGTGCGACGCGATCCATGTCGGCGCCCACCAGCTTGTTGACGGCCTCCAGGACGCGCTTTTCCGGGATGCCCAACAGGACGATGGGCTCCTTGTGTTCGACGAGCTTGAGACCCGTCACCACGCCCTTGGGCGTAATGCCGACCAGAAGCTGGATCGGTTTGCCAGAATAGCCCGTCGCGTTGGCAAAGTCGGAGTTCAGGTAGACGAAGCCGAGAAGTTGATCGTCCTTATAGGCTGGCACGATCGCGGGATCGCCCTGCGGCGGCCCGAAGCGATTCGCGCCCGCGACCAGTTCGGCCGGCTCGGCCTTGCCAAGGTAATCGCTCAGCCGGCCCGCAGCGCGCGCCTCCCCAAGCATGGCAATCCAGCCGAAAACGGCCAGCACTCCCAAAAGGGCAAAGATATTGATGGGTTTTCGCAAAACGCTTCTTCCAGATTTCAGCAGAACGCCGTTGTTCTGGATCGAAGGCTGATAGAACATGGATGCGGGATCATAGGTTGCGCTGGATCAAACTCCCCACACTCTGATTAGTTCAGGCTTATTTTTAGAGAGAATCCGACATGCGCAAGGAGCCGCTTCTGACCGCAGTGCCGCCCGTTCCCGTGGCAAGCCTTTGCGAGCTCTATGCAATTGCGTTTGACCAGGCGCAAAAGGCCACACGGCAGTATGGCGCGCTTGCCACGCAAATGGAGGAGCGCTTCCAGCCGGTGCGCTCCGTCTTCGAAGTACTTGCGGCGCGCGAGCGCGATCGTTCCGAGCGTCTGTCCGCAGCCTGCGTTGCCGCCTGCGGCAAGCGTCCGGATGCGTCGGATCTGCGTTGGCCGCCGATCGATCTGGTCCCTGCGGCGGAAATCGCCGACATTGGAAATTCCAGCCTGTCGACGCCTTACACCGCGTGGACGCTCGCGGCCCGCCACCGCCAGCGCGCCTTCGTGTTCTGGACCTACGTCATCGCCCTTGCCGAAGATCCTCTGGTCAGGCAGACGGCGGAGGGCTTCGCGCTCGAAGCGCTATCCGACGGCAATCTGTGGCGCCACGAGCGTCGACTGGCCTGGAGGACGGAGCGAAGGACTGGCACCAATGAGACTGCGGCGGCTGAGGGAGCAGACGAGCCCGCCTCGGCGGCGCTGCTGGAAAGCCTTCTTCTCAGGGACATCATCGCCTGGTCGCACGGATTGACCCCCGCCCAGCGCGACCATGTCCTGACGATGGAACGCGCCTGCCTGCCGCCGCATTTCCTGATGCCCCCTGACGAAGGCGGCGTCGATCCCGCGTCCGGAGACATCGAAGCGATCAAGCGCCGCGCACTGCGTCGCGCCGAACAACTGTCAAATATCTATCTGGACGATGCGGACAGCGCTCACGACCAAAGCAGCATGGAGCTCGCGCAAAAACTTGCCGCCCAATCCATCATGCGGCTCGCCGGCCTGCGTAATATCGCCTCCGCATCCGCCCCCCGATGAGCGCGCGGCCGCTCGACGGCGGAACAAACGTCCCGGGCAATTCAGTCAGGCCTTGGGAATCTCTTAATGGGCCCGCGGCGCTTCGCCGGCGGTACGGACCAGCCGGTCCGCCTTCTTGAGAACGTAGGTGTTCTCGGGCTGCTCCCGGGCGAGGAAGGTGATGGCGACGAAGGCCGCGCAGAACATCAGGCCGACCAGCATGATGCGGCGGTGGGTGTGCTTATCGGCGTTGTGCATGGAAGCGGACATGGAACAATCCATACAATGCCACGTACCGGCCGCAATCGAAGTCACGATTTAACCTAACCCATGAAGGTTATCGGACGCCGCAACTTTCCGAAAATTGTCGTCAATGTAGCGGTTTGCGCCCGTGAAGCGTAAATATGTCCCCCGCGGAGGAAGCCACGTTTGAACGGACAGGCCGGGTTATGACAAGCGGAGGGCCGCAGGATACAGCCCGCCCGAAGCGGCGTTCGCCGAAGACGAAGCATCCGCTGGATTCCGCGTTCGACTTTGTCAACGGCGCGGTCGGCTATCGCTTCCGGTCCGGCGCTTCCCGCCGCGACGCGCTGGCACGGGCCGCCGGATTCGGCAAAGGCGCCGTACCGACCATCATCGACGCCACCGCCGGATTCGGCCGCGACGCCTTCCTGCTCGCCGCCCTGGGCGCGCAGGTCACCCTGCTGGAGCGCTCGCCGGAAGTCCACGACCTCTTGCGCGACGCGCTGGCGCGGGCGGCCGCCGAGGGGCCCGAACTCGCCGCCGTGGTGGCGCGGATGACGTTGATGCAGGGCGATGCCCGCGAGCTATTGCCGGGCCTGCGGGCGGACACCGTGATCGTCGACCCCATGCATCCCCCGCGCACCAATTCGGCTGTTGTGAAACAGCAGATGCGGCTGCTGCGCGAAATGGTCGGCGCCGATCCCGACGCGCTGGAGCTGATGCAGGCGGCGCTGGCCGCCGACTGCAGGCGCGTGGTGCTGAAATGGCCGCTACGCGCACGGCCCCTGGAGGGCCTGCGCAAGCCTTCCCATTCCATCACCGGCAAGACGGTGCGCTACGACGTCTTCATGATGGCGCCGCGCTGAATCGCACCGCTTACTCGCCGCTCTTCGCTTTGCTATCGAGCGCCTTCTCGTAATAGATCTGCGTCGGTACAAAGCCGACCCGCGCCAGCACCGACTTCATGCGCTCGTTATTCGCCCGGGTGCGGAACACCACCTTGTCCAGTCCCTGCTTGCGGCAGTGGTCGAACACCGCGTTGACCAGCGCCGACACCACGCCGCCGCCGCGCTGCGACGGCGCGACGTAGATGCTGTGGAAGTCGGCATACTTTTCCTTGGTGATGAAATTCTGCCGCTGGCTGACATTGGCCCAGCCGACCGGTTCGCCCTCGCTCTCGGCAACGAAGGTGGCGGCGTCTTTATTGGCCATCAGCTGCTTCAGTTTCTTGACGTAGAAACGAGTGTCCGTGATCGGATCGTCGGGAAACGACATCTTCGCGATCTCGCCTTCGAACACGGCAACGGTCTCAAGATCCTTTTCCTCAAGCGGGCGCAGGCGGAAGTTTGGTTTGTCAGACATTGGTCCTATCCATGCAATTCATATCCATTGGCGCGCTGGCGCCGAACTCAACCGGCAGCGGACGGGCCGTTCATGACGGCCGGCCCGACTGCCGGCGGAACACATGTCCGCCGCAGTGGCTGCATCCCCTCACCTTCGCTTCATCGATGGTGGCGGGTATGCCGTCCTGCCCGAGCACGATCTCCTTGCCGCAACCGGCGCAGGCATAGACGCGCTGGCGCGGATTGACCTCGGCGGTATAGAGCGCGCCGCTGAAGTCGGGCAAGTCGGCCGCCGCCTCGCCGGCGTGCACGAGTTCGATCAGCTGGCCGAGATTGCCGAGTACGGAAGCGCCGGCATAGCGGTTGAAGTTCGGCCACACCGCCCGCACCGCCAGCCCAAGCTCGACGAACACTTTCTGCAAGTCCAGCGTCTGCGACGGCGGCCAGTGCGCGAACGAGAAGAAGCAATGGCCGTCGGCCTGCGCCGTCAGCGCCTCGCAGCCGCGGGCGAGAAACAGCCGCGCGCCTTCCAGCGTATAGGGCGGGTCGGTCTCGATCGCGTCGAACGAACGCCGCAAGGCGGGCGGCAACGGCCGGCGCAGATCGTGATGCACGGTCTCGATCGCCAATCCTTCGCGCACGGCGGCATCGCGCAGAAAAGCGAGGCGCCGCTCGTCGGCGTCGATCACGGTAACGCCGCGGGTCAGATCGGCTTTGGTCAGGTCGTTTTGGCGCAGCGCGCGGCCGAGCAGGCCGATCGCGATCGAGACCGAATCGTCGTCGCCGAGCAGCAGCACGCGTTTGCCTTCGAGCGCGCCGTTCTGCAGCATCAGCAAAGCGCGGCGCATGGAAGTGTCGGGGTTGCAGGGCGCCTGGTCCAGCGTCACGTCGACCGGCGGCGCGGCCGTGATGATTTCCGCCAGCCGCGCGACCTCGCCCTGCAGCGAATCGGGAATGACGATGCCATGTCCCGCACATGTGGGGCAGGTGACGTCGATCTGCGTGCGCATGCCGAGATCGCGCTCGACCAGTTCGCGTCCGTCGCCGGTCAGCGTCAGCCCGTGCCGGCGTTCGAGCAGCCCGGCCTTTTCCAGCTCGCGGCGCACGGCGGTGGCGACCGGCAGCGGCAACCGTGCCTCACGTGCGGCGTCCTGCAGGCGCAGCGGGCCTCCGCGATAGAC
>JBAQER010000620.1:0-7600 GCA_049286845.1 Bradyrhizobium sp. | reverse complement strand
GCTCGGCAACGGCGACACCCAGCCCGAGGCCGTCAATCTGCGGCGTGCGCTCGCCGAACGTTCGATGCCGCCGCGTCACGCGCTCGACGTGCTGATCGCGTTCCGGATGGATGTGACCAAGCTGCGTTACGAGAACTGGGACGAAGTGATCCATTACTGCCGTTACTCGGCGATGCCGGTCGGCCGGTTCATGCTCGACGTTCACGGCGAGAGCACCTCGACCTGGGCCGCTTCGGACGCGCTTTGCGCCGGCCTGCAAATCAACAATCATCTGCAGGATTGCGGCAAGGATTTTCGCCAGCTCAATCGCGTCTATCTGCCGCGCGATGCGCTCGCAGCCAGTGGCGCCTTGGTCGAGGAACTCGGCGCGGAGCGGTCGTCGGCGCCGCTGCTGCAATGCCTGCATGCGCTCGCGGTGCGGACCGAGGCGCTGCTCAACGAGAGCAAGTCGCTCAGCGCCGAAGTCAGGGATGTCAGGCTCGGTTGCGAGATCTCGGTGATCCAGGCCTTCGCCGACAGGATCGTGCAGTTGCTGAAGGTGCGCGATCCCCTCAGCGAGCGGGTGCATCTCAACCCGCTCGAACTGCTCGGCCATAGTCTCGGCGGGATCGCCAGCGAACTGACCCGCCGCGCCATCGGACGGCGGCCCGTCTCCAAACCGGCGGCCGGCGCATGACGCTCGAGACGGCGGCAGGCAACGCAGGCTACGGGGCATCAGCCTCCGGCAGCTCGTTTTACGCGGCGATGCGGATTCTGCCGCACGAGCAGCGCGAGGCGATGTTCCAGATCTACAGCTTTTGCCGGCAGGTCGACGATATCGCGGATTCCGACGGCCCGCGACCCGAGCGGCTGGCCGCGCTTCAGCAGTGGCGCGACGATATCGACGCGCTGTATCAGGGCCATCCACCGGCGCGGCTGCGCGACTACGTCGCGTCGGTGCGGCGCTTCGACCTCAAGCGCGAGGATTTTCTGGCCATCGTCGACGGCATGGAGATGGACGTGCCGCAGGACATCCGGGCTCCGGATCTTGCCACGCTCGATCTGTATTGCGACCGCGTCGCCAGCGCGGTCGGACGGCTGTCGGTGCGGGTGTTCGGTCTCGCCGAGGACGACGGCATCCTGCTCGCGCATCATCTCGGCCGCGCGCTGCAATTGACCAACATCCTGCGCGATATCGACGAGGACGCCGGCATCGGCCGGCTGTATCTGCCGCTCGAGGGCTTGCTGCATGCCGGCATCACCTCCACCGATCCGCACAAGGTGATATCGGAACCGGCGCTGCCGAAAGTGTGCATGCCGCTGGTGGCGCGGGCGCGGGCGCATTTCGAGAAGGCCGACGAGATCATGCGCCGCAATCCGCGCCGGGCGGTGCGGGCGCCGCGGATCATGTCGAAATATTATCGCGCGATCCTCGAATTGCTGGTCGCCAGGGGCTTCGCCGCGCCGCGCGCGCCGGTCCGCCTCAACAAGCTCGCCCGCCTCTTCATCATCCTTCGCTACGCGTTCATCTGATGCAAAACACCGTCCATATCATCGGCGCCGGAATTTCGGGCCTCTCGGCAGCCGTTCGGCTGGCGAACGCGAATTTCAAGGTGCATGTCCACGAAGCCACACAGCAGGCCGGCGGCCGCTGCCGGTCCTATTTCGACGCGGCGACCAACCTGACCATCGACAACGGCAATCATCTTTTGCTCTCGGGCAACCGTGCCGCGGTCGCTTACGCAAGGTCGATCGGCACCGAGGCCGGACTGGTCGGGCCGAAGCGCGCGCAGTTTCCGTTCGTCGATCTCACCACCGGCCAGCGCTGGCAGCTCGATCTCGGAGAAAGCCGGTTGCCGCTGTGGGTGTTCGACGAGGCGCGCCGCGTCCCCGACACTCGCCTGCGCGATTATCTGGCGCTGATGCCGCTGATCTGGGCGGCCGAGAGCAAACTGGTCGGCGATGCGATCCCCTGTGACGGGACGCTGTATCAGCGGCTGGTGCAGCCGCTGCTGCTGGCGGCCTTGAATGTCGACCCGCCGGAGGGCTCCGCGGGGCTCGCCGGCGCGGTGGTGCGGGAAACCCTGCTGGCGGGAGGACAGGCTTGCCGGCCGCTGATCGCGCGCGATGGCCTCAGCGCGGTGCTGGTCGAACCCGCCATCAAGCTGTTGCAGGACAAGGGCGCCAGCATCCAGTTTGGGCACGAGCTGCGCGAATTCGCGATGGCGGCAGGTGGCGTCGGCGAACTCAGGTTCGGCGGCGATACCGTCTCGATCGGATCCGGCGATGCGGTGGTGATGGCGGTACCGCCGCGCCCCGCCGCGGCGTTGCTGCCGGGGCTGAAGACACCGAACAAATTCCGCGCCATCGTGAATGCGCATTTCCGCTTCGATCCGCCGAAGGGACAGCCGGCCATCCTCGGCGTCGTCGGCGGGCTGGTCGAATGGCTGTTCGCGTTTCCGCAGCGCCTGTCGGTTACCATCAGCAACGGCGACCGGCTGGTGGATATGCCGCGCGAGGAGCTCGCGCAGGCGATCTGGGATGACATTTGCAAGGCCGCGGGCGTGCAGGGCGATCTGCCGCCGTGGCAGATCGTGCGCGAGCGCCGCGCGACCTTCGAGGCGACGCCCGAGCAGAACGCCCTGCGGCCGGGAGCGGTCACGAACTGGAAAAACCTGTTTCTTGCCGGCGACTGGACTGATACGGGGTTACCGGCAACCATCGAGGGATCGGTACGGTCGGGTAACCGCGCGGCCGATCTCGTCCTCGCCATGCGTCAGGCCTGATCCGGGACGGCAAGCCTTGCGGTTCCCGGCGCGACCGGGGAGGGCCAATATTGGGGATGTCGAGCAAGATGCATTCCGGCAGCAAATCAGTTGGAATTGAAAGTGGCGCCCTGGAGGGGAGCATCGCGTCGGCGACGCGCGGCCTGCTCGGCTACCGGCAACCGGACGGACACTGGGTGTTCGAGCTGGAGGCCGATTGCACCATTCCGGCGGAGTATGTGCTGCTTCGCCATTATCTCGGTGAACCCCGCGACGCCGCGCTCGAAGCCAAGATCGCCAATTATCTGCGCCGGGTGCAGGGCGCCCATGGCGGCTGGGCGCTGGTGCACGACGGCGATTTTGACATGAGCGCCAGCGTGAAGGCCTATTTCGCGCTGAAGATGATCGGAGATTCCGTCGACGCCCCGCAC
This sequence comes from Bradyrhizobium sp., assembly GCA_049286845.1. Taxonomy (GTDB): domain Bacteria; phylum Pseudomonadota; class Alphaproteobacteria; order Rhizobiales; family Xanthobacteraceae; genus Bradyrhizobium. Next base: position 4,425 of record JBAQER010000620.1, on the reverse strand, counting down.
ATGGTGCGGGCGCGCGAGGCGATCCGGTCGCGCGGCGGCGCCATCCACAGCAATGTCTTCACGCGCTTCATGCTGTCGATGTTCGGCGTGCTGACATGGCGGAGCGTGCCGTTGTTGCCGGTCGAGATCATGCTGCTGCCGATGTGGTCGCCGTTTCATCTCAACAAGATTTCCTACTGGGCTCGCACCACGATCGTGCCCCTGATGGTGCTGGCCGCGCTCAAGCCGCGGGCCAAGAATGTCAGCGGGGTCGGGATCGATGAACTGTTCCTGCAACCACCGCATTCGATTGGAATGACGGCCAAGGCGCCGCATCAAAGCCCAGGTTGGTTTTATCTGTTCCGTGGGCTCGATGCGATACTGCGGACGATCGAGCCGCTGTTTCCGAAGAAATTGCGCGCCCGCGCGATCGATGCCGCGGTTGCCTTCGTCGAGGAACGGCTGAACGGCGAAGACGGACTTGGCGCGATCTATCCGCCGATGGCCAACACCGTGATGATGTACGAAGTTCTCGGCAAGCCTGCGGATTATCCGCCGCGCGCCATCACGCGGCGAGGCATCGACAAGCTTCTGGTGATCGGCGAGCACGAGGCTTATTGCCAGCCCTGCGTCTCGCCGGTGTGGGACACCGCGCTGACCTGCCATGCCCTGATCGAAGCCGGCAGCGAAGAGGCGTTGCTGCCGGCCAAGCAGGGGCTGGACTGGCTCAAGCCGAAACAGGTGCTGGATATCAAGGGAGACTGGGCCGTGAAGCGGCCGGAGGTTCGCCCCGGCGGCTGGGCGTTCCAGTACAACAATGCCTATTACCCTGACCTCGACGACACTGCTGTCGTGGTAATGGCGATGGACCGCGCCCGTCGCGCCAGCCACGACCCGGAATACGATGTCGCGATTGCCCGCGGCCGCGAGTGGATCGAGGGCATGCAAAGCACCGATGGCGGCTGGGCCGCCTTCGACGTCGATAATCTCGAATACTACCTCAACAACATCCCGTTCTCCGATCATGGCGCCCTGCTCGATCCGCCGACCGAGGACGTCACCGCCCGCTGCGTCTCGATGCTGGCGCAGCTCGGCGAGACCTCAGAGACCAGCAAGGCCGTCGCCGCCGGGGTCGATTACCTCCGGCGGACCCAGCTCGCGGAGGGGTCATGGTATGGCCGCTGGGGGCTGAACTATATTTACGGCACCTGGTCGGTGCTGTGCGCGCTGAACGCCGCCGGCGTCGACCACCAGGACCCCACCATCCGCAAGGCCGTGAGCTGGCTGCTGTCGATCCAGAACGAGGACGGCGGCTGGGGCGAGGATGCCGTCAGCTACCGACTCGATTACAGGGGATTCGAGGGGGCGCCCACCACCGCCTCGCAAACGGCATGGGCCTTGCTTGGTCTGATGGCGGCGGGCGAGGTCGGGCATCCGGCGGTCGCGCGCGGCGTGGAGTACCTAATAGCCACACAGACCGAAAAAGGACTGTGGGACGAGCAGCGCTACACGGCAACGGGCTTTCCCAGGGTGTTTTATCTGCGTTATCATGGTTATCCGAAGTTCTTTCCGCTCTGGGCGTTGGCGCGGTACCGGAATCTGAGGAATACCAACAGCAAGGCGGTAGGGGTCGGAATGTGAATTTGGGGGCGGGGGACGTTGCGTCCGCGGGCGATCAAATTGATCCGCGGCCGGTTCTGATTGTGACTGGATTGGTGCAGGAAGCCCGCATAGCGGCCGGGCCCGGCATGACCGTTATTTGCAGCAGTAGCGATCCGCAGCAATTGCGGGCCCTGCTCACCGTGTTCGACTCGACGACGATACGTGGCGTCATCAGCTTCGGCGTCGCAGGCGGACTGGACCCGACATTGAAATCAGGCGACGTCGTGGTGGCGACCGAGGTGCTGGCCGGCGATACCCGCTGGCTGGCCGGCTTGGCGCTCAACGAAGAACTGATCGCCAGCGTCGCGCTCAAGCGCCGGCGCGTGGTCAGGGGCGGGCTTGCCGGCGTCGAGCAGGTGGTCGCCGCCCGGGCCTGCAAGGCCGCGCTGCGCTCCGAGACGGGAGCAGCCGCCGTCGACATGGAGAGCCACATCGCGGCCGCCTACGCCGCCGAAGCCGGCCTTCCATTCGCCGCCCTGCGGGTCATCAGCGATCCCGCCACCCGCGCGCTTCCGACGCTGGCCATGACCGCGATCAAGCCGAACGGCGATATCGATCTGCGCAAGGTGCTGCGCGGGGTGGCGCGCAACCCGATGGCGCTGCGCGCACTGGTCTCGACCGGGATCGATTTCAATCGCGCGCTGAAGAGCCTGCGCGGCTGCCGGGGCTTTCTGCTCGGCAGCGAGGGCTTCGTCACGGCGGATCTCTGAGCACCCCGCTTCGCTCGAAAACGCCATGAAAACGAAAACGGGGCGCGATCGGCATCGCGCCCCGTCTTGCGTTTTGTCTGCGGTCGGGTCAGGCGGCGGTTGAAGCCTTTTGCTGTTCCTTCAATTGCGCGGCTGCGGCTTCGTCACGGCGAATCTCCGACAGCCGCTTCTGCACCTCCGCCGAGAAGATGTACTGCGCCGGACGCTGCTTATCGAGGCTGATCTCCGGCGCCATCGGACCGGTGGTCTTGACGCCGCGCAGCGACACCCACAGCGCTTTCAGGGGATTGCTCAGCGCCGCGTTCGCAGCCGTCGGCTCGTAGCCGCAATGCGCCATGCAGTCGGCGCACTTCTCGTATTTGCCGGTGCCGTAGGTCTCCCAGTCGGTCGTCTCCATCAATTCCTTGAAGGTCTTGGTGTAGCCTTCGCCGAGCAGGTAGCAGGGCTTCTGCCAGCCGAAGATGTTGCGCGCCGGCATCCCCCACGGGGTGCATTCGAAATCCTGATTGCCGGCCAGGAAATCCAGGAACAGGCCGGAATGCATGAAGTTCCACTTCTTGCCCTTGCCGAGCGCGAACACGTCGCGGAACAGCTTCTTGGTCTTGGTGCGGTTGAGGAAGTGCTCCTGGTCGGGCGCACGCTCATAGGCATAGCCCGGCGACATCGAGACGCCGACGCCGAGTTCGGTGGTGAAGTCGAGGAATTTGGCGATGTCTTCCGCGGCATGGCCGTCGAAGATCGTGGCATTGACGTTGACCGCAAAACCCTTGGCTTTCGCGGCCTTGATCGCCGAGACCGCGCGATCGAACACGCCCTTCTGCGAAACAGCCTTGTCGTGATGGTCCTTCAGGCCGTCGAGATGCACCGAGAAGAACAGGTAGGGCGACGGCTCGAACAGATCGAGCTTCTTCTCGAGGAGCAGCGCGTTGGTGCACAACGACACGAATTTCTTGCGCGCCACCAGGCCACGGACGATCTCGCCGATCTCCTTGTGGATCAGCGGCTCGCCGCCGGGGATAGCCACCATCGGCGCGCCGCATTCGTCGGCGGCATCCCAGCATTCCTGCGCCGACATGCGGCGGTTGAGGATCGCGTCGGGATAGTCGATCTTGCCGCAGCCGACGCATTCGAGGTTGCAGCGAAACAACGGCTCGAGCATCAAGACCAGCGGATAGCGTTTCCGGCCAAGCAGCTTCTGCTTGAGCATGTAGCCGCCGATACGTATCTCTTTGAAGAACGGTATTGCCATTACGTGTTTTCTTTCTGGAACTTGGAAACGAAGTGGGTCAGCCCGCAGTCAGTTCGGCCGGAAGCCGGAATTCGATATTTTCTTCCCGGCCCGGAAGCACGGAAACCTTCACCGGGCCGATACGCCGCAACGCCTCGATCACGTCATCGACCAGTACTTCCGGAGCCGAGGCGCCGGCGGTGATGCCGACGGCCCTGGCGTCCTTCAGCCATTCGGGGTTCAACTCGCTACCGTCGGCGATCAGATAACTCGCGACCCCGACCTCGGTGCCGATCTCGCGAAGCCGGTTGGAGTTGGAACTATTGGTGGCCCCCACTACCAGGATAACGTCTACGAGCTTGCTCAGGTCCCTTACCGCAGATTGGCGGTTCTGTGTCGCATAGCAGATATCCCGGATGTCGGGGCCTTGAATATCCGTAAATCGGGCCTGGAGGGCGGAAATGATGTCTTTTGTGTCATCCACGCTGAGCGTGGTCTGCGTGATGTAGGCCACCGGGGTGTTCGCCGGCAGGGTCAGGGCCGCCACGTCATCGACGTTCTGGACCAGCGTCACGGGGCCGGGGACCTGGCCCATGGTGCCCTCGACCTCGGGATGGCCGGCATGGCCGATCAGGACCAGCGCCCGGCCTTTCGACATGTAGCGCTTGCCCTGGTTGTGGACCTTGGTCACCAGCGGGCAGGTGGCGTTGAGGACGGGCAGGCCGCGCACCGCGGCTTCCTCCTCCACGCTCCGGGCGACACCGTGGGCGCTGAAGACCGTGACCGACAGCGGCGGCACCTCGGAGAGATCCTCGACGAAGATGGCGCCCGTGTTCTTCAGGCTCT
>JBAQER010000619.1:0-2434 GCA_049286845.1 Bradyrhizobium sp. | reverse complement strand
ATGGAATCGCGGCGCGTATCTCGTCGGCAGCCTCGGCCATTGCGCGGAGTGTCACAGCCCGCGCAATTTTCTCGGCGGCATCGTCGCGGCGCAGCGTTTCGCGGGCGGGCCGAACCCGGAAGGTAAGGGCTGGGTGCCGAACATCACGCAGAAGCGACTTGGCGAGTGGAGCGCCAAGGACTTCGCCTACTTCCTCGAGACCGGTCAGACGCCGGAAGGCGACACCGCCGGCGGATTGATGGCGCGCGTGATCAGGAACACCTCGCAACTCAAGCCTGAGGATCGCGCGGCGATGGCCGAATACCTGAAGTCGCTGCCGCCGGTGGAAGGGCCGCCGCGGCCGAAGAAGGCGGCGAAATCCCAGAGCCCCGATTCTGGCTGAACCAGAATCGGAGTTCTCGCCCGCATCGCCAGATCATGGTCCGATTAGATCGAATCGGATCATGATCGCATCTCTTTGTTGGAGCATGATCTCCGGGCAAACGCTTCGCGTTTGTCCCGAGGGAAAACCGGTTCCCACTTTTCCGGATCATGCTCTAGAAAGTATTCACCAGGCCGGCCTTGGCGAGCGCCGCCTTGCGCGCGCTCATCCACTCCTCGGTGAATTTGGCGGGATCGGCCGACGGGCTGCCCTTGTTGAAGTCGGTCCACGCCGCGGCCAGAATCTCCTGCCGCTTGAGCAGCGCGTTGTTGTAGTTCTCCTGGTCGTCGCTCCAGGCACCGGCTTCCTTCAGCGCCTTGACTGCGCCTTTGTGCACCGGCACCGCCCAGTTCTTGGTCTGCCCCTTCACCCCAAGCCCGCTGGCGCCCGGCGCGCCGTCCTTGTATCCGTCATAGCCTTCGATCAGCGCCTTGGTCAGCATGTAGACGTCGTTCTCGGGCTGGCTGCCGTAGACCGTGTAGATCGGATACGGATAGGTGCCCATCTCGATCGGCTTGTCCTTGGAAAATTCGCTGCCGGCGCCGCAGGTGGCTTTGTGTTCGGTGAAGAACGGCCCGACCTTGCGCACGCGCTCCCAGCCTGCCTTGTCGGAGTGCGGCAAGGAAGGCCAGACGATACCGCGCGGCGAAGCTTGCAGCTCCTTGGCAGGCCCGGCGATGGTCGAGCCGAACATCGCATCGACATCGTTGTTGTTGGCGCCTTTCCACATCGCGTTGTTGCTGGCGAATTCGACGATCTTGACATCCTTGGCCGTCAGGCCGGCAAACGCCAGCATCGCCAGCGCATTCTGGTTGAGCGCGGGCGAGCCGACGACGAAGCCGACGCGCTTGCCCTTCAACTCCGCCAGGGTCTTCACCCCAACGTCGCCGGCGACCGCCAGCGAAAGGCCGTTGCAGTCGACCGAACTCAGCGTGATCTGGACCGCCTGCGGTCCCCATTCCCGCGTCGCGAATTCGAAAACGCCTTCCTGCGCGAAATAGACGCCGGCGCCCATCGCCGAGATGGCCGCGCGGTTGAGGCGCAGTGGCTGCAGGCGGGCGACGTCGTTGCCGGCGGGCAGGACGCGCGCATCTGTGCCGTACTTGTCTTTGAACATCTTGCCGATCGCGACGGTGATGTTGAATCCGGACGTGCCGGTGTCATAGGCCGTCATCGTCACACTTGGCGGCAATTTCACCTGCGCGACCGCAGTCGATGTCGCAACCGCAGTTCCGGCCAGTGCAATGGCCGCAAGCTTCATGATCGGACTGATCATTCCATTCCTCCCCTTGGGGCTGACGTTGCAGCCTTGAGACGCTTTTCGCCTGCGCTTCCTCGCCCGCAAGGGACGCCGGCTGCCACAGGCTCGCGTATTGGAATGAATGCTCGCGGATTTCCTGCCTTCCCGCAAGGCGGAAGCGAAACGGGGGGTGGGGGATATTGATCCGCGTCGGCTCGAAGCCGGGACAGAAACGGCTCGTTCTGTCGCAGGTGCCCCGCAACATCGCGGTGCCGGCGTCAGCGGCGTCCTAGCCGGTGCCGAACGCCTTGAAGGTGATGATGGTATGGGTGTCCTGGATGCCGGGAATGACCTGCACCTTCTCGTTGATGAAATGGCCGATGTCGGTGTCGTTGTCGACGTAGAACTTGACCAGCAGGTCGTAATCGCCGGCGGTGGAATAGATCTCCGAGGCGATCTCGGCCTCGGCGAGCGCATTGGCGACGGCATAGGATTGGCCGAGCTTGCATTTGAACTGTACGAAAAAGGGAACCATCGCTGTCGTCTCCGAAAGGCGTCTCGTTGGTGGCCAATATAGCGTTTTCGAGCGACGTGGATACCGGGAGAATGACGCTGTCCTTACCTCTCCCGCTTGCGGGGGAGCGTAGGCCGCCTTCGGCGGCCGTTCCTGGAAAAGAACGCCGAAGCAAAGCTTCGGCTATCGCGCGAGAGCGTGGCGGGTGGGGGCTCTCTCAATTGGCGCCGGTGTGTGCGGAGGCACCCCCACCCCAGCC
>JBAQER010000618.1:0-12604 GCA_049286845.1 Bradyrhizobium sp. | reverse complement strand
CGGGAAAAATTCAACTAAAGGTCGATTAGAGTCAAGGCGAGTGCGCTGCGCGTCGCGCCTTTTATTGACTTCTGAAATTCCGAAATTTTGACTCGACACGTCGGGCAAATCAGTGCTCTTGAATATGACCTCTTCGCAAGTGAGGTAGGCATGAAGAAAGCACTGTCAGGTAACAGAGGTACGCTGCACGGCCTTGCCGAGATTCTGGCGCAGGCTCCGCAGGTCGCGGCGGCTTTCGGCAAATGGCCTGGATTCGTGCTGATGTTGATAACGATCTTGACGCTTTTCGCCGTGAGCCTGGTGACGGCCATCGCTGTCGGCAGGACCGTTCTCGACCTCTTCGGCTGACATTTCCAGGATTCGCAAAATAGGCGTTATGGAATGTCGATGTCCGCTTTGCGCCAGAAGCGGTCGTTCCCTCAAATTCCGAAGCTGACCTTGTTTTCTAACGAGAGTATGTCGGATACGGGAGGCAGAGCGAAAGTGAAAGTTATCGCTCGCCGCCCGTGCGTCGTCGGAGAGGTGGAGGAGCGCAGCAACCACTTGGCGCAGTTCCAAATGTGAAGCGACCAGTGGGCGGCTCCGGCAATGCGCGCGTCGCTCACGTGCCGCCGGGGCGCCGCAGAGAATGCGCCCTAAGGCCAGGCGGGCAGTGTCGTCGTCGTGCCGCCGTTGCGCCTCGTCCAACCTGTCATGTCGATCGCGAACATTCGTTCCGGCTCGACCAGCGTATGGGATGCTCCGCGCGGGCCAAGAACCCATTCGAGATAACCAGGGCGGGGAAAGGTCCCGCGCCGCGCCAGCGGGTTCTTAATATCGACCATCGCGGTCGCCGGCGCCCACACAATATCCATGCCGCGATGACGATGCTTCCGATACACGTGCTTGTGCCCGCATGCGATCACCTTGACGCCGGCGCTCGCGCAAACATCGAGAAACGTCGCTCTGGCCCTCAAAGGAATGTAGGAAGTGGGGTTCGCCGCCGACAAATGATCGCGTTCGAAGGGAGGCATGTGGACGAAGACCATCGCGTGCAGCGCACCGCGCGCCGCCAAGGCATGTTGCAGAAACTCGCCCTGTTCGGCCTCTTCGGGCAGATTTGATCCCATCAGCGCGGTATCGAGGCCGATCAGTCTCCAATGCGGAACATCGCAGTGCCACCACTGAGCTCCGACATGGCCTCGCCAGGCATCAATTCTCTCGCGATTGATCGGCTGGTTGAGGCGGGAATAATCCGGCGCCTCACCGATATCGTGATTGCCTGGAATCGCGTGCCACGGCAGTCCAAGCGCCGCGATTTCTTCAACGGCATAGACAAGATCATGCGATTCCGACGGACCGTTGAACGCAAGATCACCGCCGTGAATCAAGATATGCGGCGGCGACGCCGACATTGCTTCGCGAAAACATGACCAATTCACTTCGAAATAGCGGTGTGTGCGCGATAGATGCGTGTCGCTGACATGGATCAGCCGGAAGCCAGACCGCTCATCAGTTGAACGAGAGATTGTCATTGCGAAGATCCATGAAGTAAAATGTATAGGGACGCCACGCGATGTTGCGCTTCAGGGCATAGAATTCCGCGGGCTGATAGAGCACTGTGCCCGGAGCTTCGTCCTCCCATGCGTCCAGCAGCGCCTTGAACAACGCCTTGCGCTTCGCAGCGTCGGTTTCAGCTTCAAGTGCGCGACCGGCGACGTTGAACGCCCCGACGCTGCGAAACGCCCCAGATTTCTGGAAGGCGGAGTCCGGCCCCCATGAAATCCAGAGCGCGCCAAGCGGATCGGGAAGCCTTGTGGAGTTGGAGTTGTTGCCGATCTGCTGGCCCTCAGCGCGCATCTGCGTGAAGTTCTCGACAACCTGAAGGCGCGCGTTGATGCCGACGGCTTTCCACATTTCGATAAGCACCTGCGCTGCGCGCAGTGCGTTGGTGTAATAGTTTGGCATCGTCCGATACACGATCTCCTCGCCGCGATATCCGGCTTCACGCAGCAGGCGCTTGGCGGCATCGGGATCATAGCGAAGGCTGCGCCCTTCAAGGTACATCTGACCGTATTCGGGATAGTTGTGTCCGCCAGGCACAACCGCCGAGCCGTCCCAAAGCGTATCAACAAGCAGTTTTCGATCGATCGCGAGCCCGAGCGCCTGCCGCACACGCTTGTCGCCGAGGCCCGGGCCTCGCTCATCGAATGTCAGAACATGCACATTGGCGAGCACGACGTTGCGCACGTCGATTCCCGGGCTCTTTCTCAGAACGCTTACCTGATCCGGCGGGATGTTCGTGATCATATCTACATCCCCCGCCTGCAGGGCCGCTACCCGTGATGCCAGTTCCGGCATCTGCCGGAATTCGACGCTCTCCGCGTTTGGGCGTCCCATCCAGTATTGGTCGAAGGCGTCAAGGACGATTTTCTGATCCCGTTGATGCGACCGGTACTTGTAGGGCCCGGTGCCGATCGGCTCACGGGAGAAGCCGTCGAAGCCGCGTTCCTCATAGGCACGCTTGCTGACAATCCAGCTGCACCAGGACGCCAGGCGCTGTTCGAGCAACACATCGGGGACCTTTGTGCGGAACCGGACTGTCAGCGGCGCAGGCGAGTCTACGGATGCGAGCGTTGCGAAGTACGATCGCGCTTCGGGCATCAGGGCCTTTTCTCCGAACATGCGCGGTGACATGAAGGTATAGACAACGTCTTCAGCGGTCAGACGATCGCCATTGTGAAACAAGACGTCGTCGCGCAGTTTCAGGACAAGCTCATCTTGTGCGTTGCGCGTCCATGATGTGGCGAGGTGCGGCTTCAGCCCCGAACCACCGCCGTCAGGCGACCCCAGGAAATCACGCCGGATCAATGTGTCGAACATCGAGTAGGTTACACGCGTCCCCACGTTGGAGAGTTCGCGGGCAGGCTCCAGGGTGGGAGGCACTTCCGCAACTGCTATGCGAAGCGGCGGTCGCGCCTTCCCTTGTTCCTTGGGCTGCGCGTAAGCCGTTGGTGCAAGCGCGAGAGCCGCTCCACCAGCCAGAAGGTTACGACGCGATATCGTCATTGCCAGCTCCCTTGCCAGATTACTTGCCGCTGATAGGCGGCAGTCGATGCGGGTTTTCAACCGCGTGAAGGCGAGCGCAGGATCTGTTCGACGTCGCGCCACGCATAGGTCATTTCAAGGTCGGGTCGAGCCGGTCGCGCAACCAGTCGCCGATCACGGAAACGGCCAGCGTCGTGAGAACGATCGTCGCAGCGGGACACAGCATGATCCAGGGAGCGCGCGTCAGATATTCTCTGCCATACCCAACCATATTCCCGAGGCTCGTCATTGGAGGTTGCACGCCCAAGCCGAGAAACGACAGGCCGGACTCAAGCAGGATCACTTCAGGAAACACGAGGGTCATCGAGACGATCAGCGTGGAGGCGATGTTCGGCAGGATGTGCCTAAAATAGATGCGCGCCGGTCGCGCGCCCAGCTGACGAATGGCCGCGGCATAGCCTTGTGCGTTCGCCGAAATGGCAAGGCCGCGCGAAATACGCGCGTAACGCTCCCAGCCAAAGAGCCCCATCAGCCCCACCAGCAGCGGAAGGGAGCTGCCGAAGAATGCCAACACAGACAGGGCCAGAATGAGAAACGGCATGCTGGCCTGGAAATCCGCCAACATGAGCACGATCTGTTCAACCCAGCGGCGGAAATGCGCCGCGAGAAATCCCAGGACGGTACCTACCGTCGCAGAGATAACGGTCGCGCCAAATGCAAGGAACAGGGAGATCCGGATCGAGAACACCAGCCTCGACAGAACGTCACGGCCGAGCTCATCCGTGCCCAGCCAGTGGTCCATCGAACCGGGGGGCGCAAGCCGATTCCTGAGGTCCAGTTTCGTGAGGCCATAGGGAGCGATCATTTCGGAAAAGCACGCAATCAGCAGCATCAATGCGATCCAGCACAACGCAACATTGACGCTTACCGGCAGCGTCGGCCAAAGCGCCTTCCGCGGCCGCGTCTCCTCACTAGCGACGACGATCTGGGTCATTCGGAGCCCGTGCGCGTTTTCAACCTCGGATCAAGAAAACCATAGAGAAAATCGACGATGAGATTGGATGTGACCATCGTCAGCGCCACGAGAAGCAGGATGCACTGAACAACGGCGAGATCGCGATTTGCGACAGCAACGACAAGGAGCCGTCCGACACCCGGCCAGGAAAATACGCTTTCGACGACGACGGCGCCCGCTATCAGGGAGCCGACCATAAACCCTATGATGGTCACCGTGGGAATTGCGGCGTTCGGCAGGGCGTGGTTCGTGACTACGGCGCGCCAAGGCACCCCTTTGGCGGACGCCGTGCGAATGTAGTGCTGGCCCAGAATCTCCAGCATCGCGCTTCGCGTGAACCGCGCGAGGACAGCCGCCCCCCCCACACCAAGTGTGAAGATCGGAAGGATGGCATGGCGCCAGGAGCCCTGGCCTCCGGAAGGCAGCCAGCCGAGCTGGACCGCGAAGACCAACACCAATAGTAGCGCCAGCACAAAGCTCGGGACGGTGAAGCCGGCAACGGCGGCGATCATCACCGCCCTGTCGATCGCCGAGCCGCGATGCAGCGCCGCGTAAATCCCGGCGGGAATCCCAATTCCGAGCTTGATCAGAAGCGCCGGAACAGTGAGTACGAGCGTAGCCGGAATACGCTCGGCGACAAGAGTCAGGGCGGGGCGGCCGTCTCGCATGGAACGGCCGAGTTCGCCCTGGGCGATCGCGCCGAAGTAGTCGAAGTATTGCATCAAGATCGGTTCATCGAGGCCCCACGCCTTGCGGAATGCCGCGATCACCTCCGGCGGAGCTTCCGGTCCCATAATCATCAAGGCTGGATCACCCGACAATCGCAGAACCACGAAGGCAAACGTGACGACAAGTGCGATCGTCAGCAACGCGCGGCCAATTCTCAGCGCAAAAAAGCGGAGCATCAGGCGGCGCTCCTTCCCGACTGTTCACCTGCATAGAGGTGGCAGGCAACGCTGCGTGTCGTGCTCGGCCGCGACAGCGTAGGCTGCGCGATGCGACACTCCGGCAGCGCGCTCGGACAGCGCGGATGAAATGCGCAGCCCGATGGGCGATGGGCGGGATTTGGTGGATCGCCCTGAAGCACAATTCGGCCGGCGCTGCGCCGGCCAGGCGCAGGCGACGCAGAAACAAGCGCACGTGTGTAGGGATGAAACGGCGTCGCAAAGAGATCGTCGGCCGATCCGGTTTCGACGATCTGGCCCAGATACATCACCGCAACACGGCGACTGACCTGGCGAACAACCCGCAGATCGTGACTGATGAAAAGCATCGTCAATCCGAGCTGGCCTTGAAGGTCACAAAGCAAGTTGACGACCTGCGCCTGAATCGACACATCGAGAGCGCTGACAGGCTCATCGCAAACAAGGAATTCCGGTCGCGTGGCGAGCGCCCGCGCAAGTACCGCGCGCTGGCGCTGTCCACCGGAAAGCTCGCCGGGATGGCGGCGGCCATGGTCGGCCGACAAATCCACCGACCGAAGAAGTTCAATCGCCATCTGCTCGCGCTCAGACCGTTCGCCGACGCCATGAATGTCCAGCGGCTCGCGAACCTGATCGAGAATGGTCAAACGCCTGTCGAGTGCGCCGAGCGGATCCTGATAGATCATCTGCGCGCGGGCGCGGTGAGACCGCCAGTCTTCCGACCCCATGGCGGGCATTGGCGCGCCGCCGAACCGGACCTCTCCAGCATCCGTTTCCTCGAGACCGAGCACGAGACGTCCTGTCGTTGATTTTCCGGACCCGGATTCGCCGACCAAGCCCAGGGTCTCCCCCTTCGCAATCTCAAAGGAAACATTGTCGACGGCACAAATATTCGAGACGCGGCCGAAAATACCACGCCGAACGACGTAGATTTTCCTCAAAGCCCGCGCCTGCACCAGCGGCTCGGTCATTCCGCCGCCTGCCCGACCTGAAACCGGCGCTCCGACGAAGCGACATGACAGGCCACGTCACGGCCGTGTCCAACCGGAACGAGCGGAGGAGGTGCAACCTTACACAAGGCGGCTTCGAACGTGCATCTGGGCGCGAATGCGCAGCCGGCGGGCATGCTGCGCGGATCAGGAACCGTGCCGCTGATCGCTGTCAGACGCCGGCGCTCCCCATCGAGCGGTGGCAGCGCACCGATCAGCCCGTTGGAATAGGGATGACAGGGATCGTCGAACAGCTCTCCCGCCGGGGCATTTTCCACCACCCGGCCGGCATACATGACGGCCACGCGGTCGCAATTTTCCGAGACGACGCCGAGATCGTGGCTGATGAGCACCATCGCCATCCCGGTTTCAGCGCGCACCCTCGCAAGCAACTCCAAGATTTGCGCCTGAATCGTTACATCGAGCGCGGTCGTTGGCTCATCGGCGATCAGGAGATCGGGATTTCCCGAAAGAGCCATCGCGATCATGATGCGCTGGTTCTGTCCTCCTGAAAATTCATGCGGATAGGCCGACAGCCTCCGCTCGGCGTCGGGAATTCCGACGAGATCAAGCAGCCTCTTGCATTCGCTCTGCAACGAGCGGCCCGACAGACCGCGATGCAGAGCCAGCGTTTCGGACAACTGGCGGCGGATGGTGAGAACAGGATTCAGCGCGCTGGCCGGATCCTGAAAGATCATCGCAATGCGGCGGCCGCGCACGCTGTCTAGCGTATGCACCGGCGCGCCCAGAATGTTTTGCCCCTCAAGGACGACCTTCCCATCGACTTTCGTCGAACTGGGCAGCAGGCCGAGCGCGGCAAGCCATGTGACGGACTTGCCGGAACCCGACTCGCCGACCAGTCCCAGCGCTTGTCCTTTGCAAATCGAGAAGTTGACGCCGTGGAGAACGCGCGTCTCTCCAAACGAGACCGTCAGGTTCTCGATTGCAAGGAGCGGAAACATCGTCAGGCTCCAAAGCTGCCGGGACGAAAATCCATGGCAAAGGCCGGGGAGGCCTTCCACTTGATAGCCTTGGGCTTCGCCGTGAACGTCGCATTCTGATGCAGCACCGTGTAGGCTGGGTCTTCACGCTCTGCGATTTCGAGCATCCTGCGGAATGCCTTGCGGCGAGCATCGCGGTCCGTCGATGTTTCGAGAAACTCCGAAAGCTGGTTCAGTTCGGCGTTCGTCCACTCGCCGATCTGCTGTTGCTGTCCGTTTGGACCATGCTGTGCAACCAGCGACGAGACGGGGTCATTGAAAGCGGCTGAATTGGACCAATCGCGCACGCCGCGGGTGTCGTTGCGCTCCATGATCTGGGACCAGTTTTCCTTGGTCTCGATCTGGACGTTCAGCCCTACGGCTTTCCACATCTCGACGAGAACCTGAGCCGTCGCAACCTGGTTGGTGTAGTAGTTGTTCAACAGGCGATACGGGATCTGATCACCCTTGTAGTTGGCCTGCCGAAGCAGCTCCTGAGCGAGCTTAGGATTGAACTCGGGGACATTCCAGTCGCCCTGGAACATGTCCCCGTAGAACTCCCATTGCAGACCGCGCGGCACGCGGGTGCGGCCCGCCCACAAACTGTCGACGATGGCCTGGCGATCAATGGCGTGCGTGAATGCCCGCCGAACCAGAGGATTCGCAAGCTGCGCATGGTTCTTGTCGAATACGGTCAGGCGATGGTTGAGAATGGTTCCGCCCTGAACCTCGAATGCGGCGTTCTTCTCGATTGGCGCAATCTGGTCCGGCGTAATGTCACAAGCGAACTGATACTCGCCGGAAAGAAGACCGTTGATGCGGCTGGCCACTTCCGGAACTTCGACAAAACGAATGCGCTTGAGCGGTGGCCGGCCACCCCAATACTCATCATGCGACTCGAGCGTCAGCGACACATCCGGGCGCATCTCGACAACTTTGTACGGACCCGTCGTGACCGGCTTTCGCGCCCAGTCGAGATAGCTCGCCGCCTCTTCCCACGCGCGCCGGTTCATGATGTTGGAGCCGTAACGCGACAGACGTCCTTCAATCGTGAGGTCCGGCGTCGCGTTGTAGAAACGCACCGTGTACTTGTCGACGGCATCCACACGCAATAGATCCGGCCAGATCCGCCGTGCAACCGCCGGAACCTCGGGTGGAAGTTCCTTGCCCGGACGCGGCGTCGGAATTTTCTCGAATGCCTTGATCGTCGACCTGCCCTTGGCTTCAGTGGCGCCGAACATGCGCTCCCGTCCGAAGCTGAACACAACGTCCTCGGCCGTCAGTTCGTCGCCATTGTGAAACTTGACGCCTTGGCGGATTTTCAGCTCGACCGTCTGGCCATCAATCCGCTTCCATTCAGTCGCCAATCCCGGGACAGCCTCCAGGTTGCCGCGCCAGTTTTTCGTGATCAACCCTTCCCAGAGCGACGAGAAGAAGATGCGTTCTCCGACATTCGACTGTTCACGAAGGACGTCCAGAACGTTTGAGTTCGTCACCTTCTGAACGGCAACCGTAATTGACGGACGGTTGTCGGCTTGGGCGATGGCGAAGCGGGGAGCGATCATTGCGCCTGCTGAGGCGGCGCCCATCCGGAGAACGTGGCGGCGGGAATGTCCAGTCATGTTTGTTTCCTTGCTGTTCTCAAATCCGATCGTGCCGACCGAAAGGATACCGTGGTTCGGTTAGCCGACTTTCACGCGGGCTCCTGCAGAGACTACTCAGCCACACCAAGCTCAGTCAGATACCTTGCGCCGGCGAACACCGCGGCGTGGTCGCGCAACTCGATGATGAGCCGCGGATTCGAATTCAACCGGCCCAGCGCACGAAACAATGCGACCCAGGGCATGGCACCCTCGCCCGGCGCCCAATGCCGGTCGGCATATCCATCGGTGTCTTGAAGATGGACGTGCGTCAGCATGTCGCCCGCGGCATCGACGTAGTAATCGACCGGCGGCGCACCGGTCGAACTGTGCGCGTAAAGGGCATGCCCGGTATCGAGTGAGATACGAACGTTCTTGCTGTCCAAGGCCCTGGCGAGGCGCACTCGTTCGTGCGGGTCCTTATCCTCGATATTCTCGATGACGATCTCGCAGCCGATCTGCTCGGCTCGGCGGATGACATCCGACAAGGTAGACTGAACGCGCTCGACCACCGCCTCCCTGTTTCCGGGATAGAGATCGAGATTGTTGTGGTCCCACGTCGTGTAAGGCGAATGGACAACCATCTGGGTTGCCCCAACATATTCGGCGGCTTCCAGCGCCTGCAGCAGGCGGGTCGTGACGGCTTTTCTGACAAGCGGATCGTGACTGTCGATCTTGAACCCCCAGAAAGGTCCATGAATTCCAAGCCGTCCTTTGAAACCATCGAGAAGCTGCTTGACCCGGTCGGCGACACCTCGCCAGTCGCCCTCCAGCGCCTCTGCACGGAAGAAATCCTGCAACTCCAGATCGCGCTGCCGCGACAGCAGCCACTCGCGATAGGCCGGCAGCGAGTTGATCGACAACGCCGCTCCAAGAACTGGTTTCGCGTAGGCGGGCATCACAAACTCCAGGGGGGGAACATGTCCGCGACAAGTAGCGATGTGACGTGACGACCATGTGAACGTCGGCCGCAACCGGCAGTGGTTCCTACGGAGAATCACGGATATGCTCGTCCACAAGGTGCTGATGGCAAAGCAGAGGCCATGGCGGCGCTGGTGGCTTCGTTTCCTCTCATGGTGAGGAGCGATGCGCAGCATCGCGTCTCGAACCATGAGGCCAAGACCGCGCCTATCATCCCTTGAGACGCCTGCTTTGCAGACTCAGGATGAGGAGGTAGTCATTAGCGGTCTCACTCTATTTCCTTAGCAGACGTCAGCGTTTCGCCGAATATCCGAAGCGGTCATTCCCTCTAGGGCGGCACACTTCGCGTTACATAGAGGGATGGTGACTCAGCCAAAATAAGCTTGGTGAACTTCCTTGGTCTTTCCGAGTTCACTTGGCTTGCCTTCCATCACTACTCTGCCCTTGGATAAGACATATCCGTAGTCGGAGATGGCAAGCGTTTGATGCACGTTCTGCTCCACAAGAAAAATGGAAATGCCACGCTCGTTGATCTTGCGGATGATGTTGAAGTTCTCCTTAACGAAAATCGGCGACAAGCCAAGCGAAGGCTCGTCGATCAACAGCAACTTCGGCGCCCGCATCAGGCCCCGACCGATCGAGAGCATCGCCTGCTCGCCGCCCGACATGGTGCCGGCGAGTTGCATCCGGCGTTCGGCGAGGCGCGGGAACAAGCGAAAGATTTCCGCCATGCGCTCCTGGGTAATGGCATCCGAGGGTTCCTGGTAGGCGCCGAGCCGCAGATTTTCCTCGACCGTAAGCTTAGGAAAGACCTTGCGGCCTTCCGGGATGCAGGCCACGCCCGCAGCGATAACTTTGTGGGTCGGCAGCGCGGTGATGTCCTGACCGTCAAATGCGATATGGCCCGCGCGCGCAGGCGTCAGCCCCAGGATCGAGCGGATCAGCGTCGTCTTGCCGGAGCCGTTGGAACCTAACAGGCAGGTGATGCGCCCAGGCTCTACCTTGAGCGAGATGCCTTCGAGCACATCTGCCTTGTCATAGGCGGTGTAGACGCCCTCGATTTTCAATCGGCCGGTCATCTACTCCACCCCCAGATAGGCTTCCTGCACCTGTCGGTCGACGGCGACCTGACGGTACGGCCCTTCCGCGATCTTGCGACCGAAATTGAGCACCACGCAACGATCGGTGATACGCTCGATCAACCCCATTTCGTGCTCAACGATAACGATGGTGAGGTTCCGATTGAGATCGCGGACCTGCAGGATATCATCCATCAATTCCTTGGTCTCGTCATGCGTCATTCCGGCCGACGGTTCGTCCAGCAAGAGCAGCTTTGGCTGACTGATCAGCGCGCGGCAGATCTCGATGCGGCGCCGGTCGATCATCGGCAGCCCCGCGACCGGTTCGAGCATCCGCTCGGCAAGCTGCGGCTCGAACACTTCGATGAGCGTGCGGGCTGCAGCATAGTTGACCTCGAACTCGCGCTTGAATTCGCCGCGGCGGACCAGATTGAACCAGAGTCCTTGATTGAGCCGCTTGTGGTTGCCGATCATGATGTTGTCGAAGATCGACAACGGCAGCGATAACCGCGAGCGCTGAAAGGTCCGGGAAACGCCGGCGTGATAGACAGCGCGCGACGAGGCGCGCGTAATGTCCGCGCCGTCGAAGGTGACGGAGCCGCCGTGCGCGCTGTAGATTCCCGTGACAACGTTGAAAAATGTTGTCTTGCCCGACCCATTGGGTCCGATCAGGCCGATGATCTCGTTAGGCACGACGGCAAGATCAAGATTGTCCAGCGCCACGACGCCGCCAAATCTTCGGGTCAGTCCGCGAGCCTCCAACAAATAGGTCATGCCCGCCCCCCCGGAAAATAACGCCGCACCGGCCGCGGCAGCAGCCCCTCAGGACGGAACAACAGCACCACGATCACGATCAAGGCATAGAGGAGGAAGCGGTATTCCTGGATGGTCTGCAATTTCTCAGGCAAGACCACGACGATGAAGGTGGCTACCACCACGCCCCATGGGTTGCCTATGCCGCCGAGCAGCAAGATTGACACCATGATCAGCGAATCGGCGAAGGTGTAGTTGTTGGGAGCAACGAAGCCACCGACCATCCCGAAAAGCGCGCCGGCGAGGCCGATAACGAAATTACCGAGCACGAAGGCGGTGATCTTCCAGCGCGCGATATCCAGTCCGAAGCAACTCGCTGCGGTCTCATCGAGCCGTATCGCATCGAGGTTAAGCCCGATCCATGACCGTTCCAGCCGCCGCACCAGGACGAAGGTGCCGCACAGCAGCAGCATACTGATCACAAAATAGTTGAGGTAGAACGACATCTCGATGTTACCGATCTCGAAATTGTCGTTGAACGACCAGCCGAGGATGCTCATGCCCTTGACCTGCATGCCTTGTGGCCCGCCGAGCACGTCGTTGACTTCCAGGAATGTCTTGAGCAGCAGCGCAAATGCGATGGTGACCAGCGCGGCATAATGGCCGCGCGTACGTAACACCGGGAGCAGCAGCAGCGAACCAATCAGGGCGGCAAGCGTCCCGCCGATCAGGAGGACCAGGAGGAGAGGCACGGCAGTGTAGGTATTGAGCACCGCCGAGGTATAAGCGCCGATACCGAAGAACGACGCACCCGCGAAGTTAAGCACGCCGGCATAACCGAATTCGATATTCAGCCCGAGCGTCGCCACTGCATAGAGCAACACGGTGATGAACAACAGCAGCACGAAATGATTGTCGTGGAAGAACGCCGCCACCACGCAGGCGGCGAGAATCGCGCATGCGCTGAGCATACCCTCGCGCTCGGCAAAACTTCGGCTTACCGGATCGAGCCAGTCCATATAATGGGTGGCGAGCACGGCGACGATGCCGAATGCGAGCAAGCCAATGACGAGCGGCTGCTTTTCGACAGCCAGCAACGCGATCAGATAGGCGGTCGAGAGCGACACAGCGACAAGGCCCGGCAACAAGGGAGCCTGCGGTTCCTGCTTGACTTCCGGCATGCGCTCAAACCCGCTCACTGATTTTTTCCTGAATCAGGCCGGTCGGGCGCCAAGCCATCAGCGCGATCACGACGGTGAAGGCAAACACGTCCTTGT
>JBAQER010000617.1:0-7832 GCA_049286845.1 Bradyrhizobium sp. | reverse complement strand
GACGGCGCAGCCATTGCGGACAAAGCTCGGTGAGGAAGATCGCGATGCCGAGCCCTACGGGAATCGCGATCATCATCGCGATGACGGAGGTGACCATCGTGCCGTAGATCGGACCGAGCGCGCCGAGCACCGGCGGGTCGGCCGATGGCGCCCAGCGCGCCGTGAACAGGAAGGAAAAGCCGTACTGCTTCATCGCCGGCCATGCGCCCGCGATCAGCGACAGGATGATGCCGCCGAGGATCAAGAGCACCGAGATCGCGCAGGCGCGGGTGATCCAGTAAAAGGTAACGTCGCCGAGTTTGAACGCGTTGAGGGCTCTGGCGCGATCGTAAGGCCCGCTGGCTTCCATCACATCGCTCTGAACGGCCATGTCTGCCACGCCAATCCCCTTTTGCACTTTATGCTACTCGACATGCCCCGGCCAGAGCTTGATGCCGCCCGGCAGACGAGGCCGGAGGAGAGGCGAACCTCTCCTCCGGAAACACGTCAGCTCTTGATGTCGGCCGACCAGGTCTTTTCGATCAGCTTGACCACGGAATCGGGCATCGGGATGTAGTCGAGTTCCTCGGCCATCTTGCCGCCCTTGGCGAAGGCCCATTTGAAGAACTTGATGGCTTCGCCCGACGCCGCCTTGTCGGCGGGCTCCTTGTGCATCAGGATGAAGGTCGCGCCGGTGATCGGCCACGAGGCTTCACCCGGCTGGTCGGTCAGGATCACGAAGTAGTTCTTGGCACCAGCCCAATCGGCATTGGCAGCCGCGGCCTGGAATGCAGCAACTGTCGGCTGCACGGTCTTGCCGGCCTTGTTGATGACAGCGCCGTAGGTCAGCTTGTTCTGCTTGGCATAGGCGTATTCGACATAGCCGATCGAGTTCTTGGTCTGGCTGACATTGCCGGCGACGCCTTCGTTGCCCTTGGCGCCGACGCCGGTCGGCCACTCGACCGCGGTGCCGGAACCTGCCTTCGCCTTCCACTCGGCGTTGCTCTTCGAGAGATAATCCGTCCAGATGAACGTGGTGCCGGAGCCGTCCGAGCGACGCACCACGGTGATGGCGTCACTGGGCAGCTTCAGCTTCGGATTGAGCTTGGTAATCGCGGGGTCGTTCCAAGTCTTGACCTTGCCGAGATAGATGTCACCGAGCAGTTCGCCGGAAAACACCAGTTCACCCGACTTGATGCCTTCGAGGTTCACGACCGGCACTAGGGCGCCCATCGCCTGCGGCCATTGAATCATCCCGTCCTTTTCGAGCTGCGCCGGCTTGAGCGGCATGTCGCTGGCACCGAAGGTCACGGTCTTGGCCACGATCTGCTTGATGCCGGCGCCCGAGCCGATCGACTGATAGTTCAGGCCGTTGCCGGTCTCCTTCTTGTAGGCGTCGGCCCACTTCGAATAGAGCGGGAACGGGAACGTCGCGCCCGCGCCCGTAATGTCGGCGGCGAATGCCGACGTCGATGCGGCGACCAGGCCGGCAGCGACGATAGCTTTCATGAAATTCATTGCTGGTCTCCATTTGATGAGCGAAGCGCCGAACGCGCCCGATTGCGCTCACACCGGTCCGTCTAGGATCGGATCACGTTTGCTTTTACGAAGCTTTGGTGACACTTGGATGACAGTAACAAGCAGTTGAAACCGCTAGTATTTATGCCGTTTCCGGGATCTTCGACTGGGGAAAAGCGGCGGTGAAAGTGGCGCCCTGTTTGGGCACGCTTTCGATCAACAGCCGGCCGCGATGGCGGTTAAGAATATGTTTCACCAGCGATAAACCAAGCCCGGTGCCGCCCTGGGCGCGGCTGTCGCCGACATCGACCCGGTAAAACCGCTCGGTCAGCCGCGGCAGATGTTCGGGTGCGATGCCGGGACCGAAATCGCGCACCATGACCCGGACTTCCGGCTGGCCCTCGCCCGACACCGCCGAGACCAGCGAGACGATCACCTTGCCGCCGGAAGCGCCGTATTTCAGCGCGTTCTCGACCAGGTTCTCGAACAGCCGCAGCAGCTCCTCGCGGTCGCCGGCAATGACGACCGGCGCATCCGGCAGGTCGATGTCGATGGTGACCTGGCGCTCGTGCGCCAGGGGTTCCAGCCCGTCCGCGACCTGGCGGATGATGGGCACGATATCCACCAGCGTGTCGGGGCGGACATGGGCCGACAGTTCGACCCGCGACAGCGACAACAGGTCGTCGATCAGCCGCGCCATCCGCGTCGCCTGGGCGTGCATGATGCCGAGAAAGCGCTCGCGCGCCTTGGCGTCGTCCTTGGCCGGCCCCTGCAGCGTGTCGATGAAACCCGACAGCGCCGCCAGCGGCGTGCGCAGTTCATGGCTGGCATTGGCGACGAAATCGGCGCGCATCTCCTCGACCCGGCGCAGCGGTGTCTGGTCGTGGAACGTCATCAGCATGCATTTTTCGGTGCCGCCGAACAGCGTCGGCACCGGCACCGGGGTGATGATCAGCTCCATCCAGCGATCGACCGGCACGTGATCGAGATAGGTCGCGCGCCTGGATTCCGTGGTGGCGACGGCCTCGCGCAATGCGGTGATGATCTCGGGCGAGCGCAGCGCGAACTGCGCGAGCTCGTTCTTGCGCAGCGCCGGCGCAAGCTGTGCTGCCGCCGCATTGAGGTGGAGGACGCGGCCGGCGCGGTCGAGCAGCACAGCCGGATCCGGCATGCCGGCGACGACGGCGTTGACGGCCGCGGCTTCGACCGGATTGGCCGCGCGGACATCTTCCCGGGACGCCACGTCACCATGCAACCGCCACGGCACCAGCGCAGCCGCGCCGATGCAGATGAAAACCGCCGCGGCACGCAACGGGGCCAGGTCGCCGAATACGACCAGCACCGTCAGAGCGATAGCCGCGGCCAGCAGGATGATGGCTGAATGCCGCAGCCGGTCCGGCCACGGCGAGAAAAAGTAGGCAGGAGAAGAATCGTGCATCGCCATCTGGCCGGCTCTCTTCCCGTTCGGGTAGGTCACGTCAGGCGCCGGTGTCCCCGCGCTCGCGCACGTATACTGCCCCGTGTTTCGGCGTCACCTCGGGGCTTGGCTGCGCCCGGCGCAGCCGTTTCATCCGCGCGCCGATGACGACTTCGCGGAACGTCAGCAGGATTACGGATATGACGAACGGCGCAAGGTAATAGAGGACACGAAACAGCAGCATCCCCGCCAGCAGTTGTTCGCGGTCCATCTGCCACAGGCCAACCAGCATGGCCGCGTCGAACACCCCGAGCCCGCCGGGGGAATGACTGGCGAAGCCCAGAAGCGTCGCCGACACGAAGATCACCGCGACCACGACGAAGCCGACATTGGGTTCATCCGGCACCAGCACGTACATCGCCAGCGCGCAAAAGCTGAGATCGACGATGCCGATCGCGATCTGCAGCAGCGTC
Organism: Bradyrhizobium sp.; assembly: GCA_049286845.1. GTDB lineage: Bacteria > Pseudomonadota > Alphaproteobacteria > Rhizobiales > Xanthobacteraceae > Bradyrhizobium. Next base: position 4,445 of record JBAQER010000617.1, on the reverse strand, counting down.
AGCGGCCCGCCCGGCAGCGTCACGGTCCAGGGCCCGCGGCCGACCCCCCTCGGCTGCACCCAGACCCAGGCCACATAGGACACCAGCCCGATGATGACGGCGAACGCGGCCAGCCGGTTCAGCCAGGGCGGCAGCTGGTCGATCGAGGCGGCGGCTTCCGGATGATAGGCGATGCCGAGTCCGAGCACTGCGGCATTGCCCAGCCAGAATGTCAGGCCGGCCAGAAAGCAGATCTTGGCGACGTCGATCGCATTCAATCCCCATGCGGAATAGATCCGGTAGCGCACCGCGCCGCCGGTAAAGACGCTGGCGCCGACATTATGCCCGATCGAATATGAGGTGAACGCGGCGAGCGCGTTGATGCGGTAGGGAATCTCGCAGTGGCCGATCGCGCGGACCGCAAACAGGTCATAGAATGTCAGGGTGAAATAACCCGCCGCCACGAACAGCGCCGCCAGCACGATCTGGCGCGGCTGGGTGGCCTTGATGGCGCCGATCACCTCGTTGGTGTCGATGCCGCGCAGCATGTGATAGAGCACGTAGCAAGCGATCCCGATCACCGTGATGCTGATCACAACACCTAGCTTGTGCAGGATTTGCTTCTGGCGCAGAAACGAGATCGCCCTGCGTATTGCTTCCAGCATCTCCACCTCTAACTGCGAACCCACGACGGCGGCTGCCGGACGATCTCTGCCGCCCCGGCGCCACGCCTGCTCCCTGAATTGGAGTGGTAGCGCGTTTTGAGCCGGAGTGGAATTCGCGCAAGCCGAAATAAAACGCGTTCCTTCAATATATTAGGGGGAATTCGTGACACCAGATGCACAGTTTTGCGGTATTCGCTCCGGTCGGCCGATCCGGTGGCCTGCGAGACTGCGCGGCGGCAATGAAGTTTTCGTGACCTCATGCCGCGGGCTTGGGCCGCGAGACCACCCAGTCGCGCAGCCAGGATCCCACCGCGCAGCCGGCCAGATACATGGCAAACATGATCAGGCCGAGGTCGAGCCAATAGCCGGGGCGGCCGGGGATCACGCGCGCGACCGCCGCGGCGACCAGCGCCGCCGCCAATCCCGCCAGCCATCGCGCCAGCACCCTCGACACGCCCTGACCGCGCTGGACCACCGCGATCCAGCCCATGGCAAAACCCAGCAGCAGCGACGCCAAGAGCCAGCCCCAGTGGAATGTCACGAGATATGCCATCCGCGTTACCTCACCACGAATTCGATGCGGCGGTTCTGCGCCTTGCCGTCCTCGGTATCGTTCGACGCCACCGGCTGCGTGCTGCCGTAGCCGACCGGGGTGAACCTGTTGGCGGGCAAGCCCGCCTTGACCAGAAAATCCATCACCGCCTGCGCGCGCTTTTCGGACAGCGTCTGGTTGACGGCCGTCTCGCCGGCGCCGTCGGTATGCCCCGCAATCTCGATATTGACGGTCGGACAGCGCTGCGCGGTTTCGACCAGGCGGTCGAGCAGTCCCGCCGAATCCGCATTGATGGCATCGCTGCCGGATTCGAAGCGGATTTTCGCCTTGGCCAGCAAATTCGCAAACAGCTGCTGGCAGACGGTGGCATCCACCGGCGCCGCCGCGGGCTTGACCGAAATTTCCGGTTTGAACTGCCAGCCTTGCGGGAAATCCTTGCCCAGGCCGGCGCGGATCTGAACCGCCGCCGCTTCGTAGAGGGCGTCGCCGGAAAGCTTCACTTCCCGGTCGGACACCACCAGCGTGCCGGTCGACAGCCGCGACAGCGCGCCCAGCGCCGGCACCACCGCATTGGTGAAACCCGAGGGTGCGCCGACGCTGGCCTTGAGGTTGTCGACCACCTTTTCGTTGAAGAACTTGCGCCCGGCAGCGACCGCGATCGCCGCATGGACGTTGTTGTCAGGCACATAGCCGGTCAGCGTCACCGTCACCGCGACCGGATCCTTGTAGGCCTGGAACACATAGGGCGGCGCCTTGATCTCATTGGCGGCGACCGAAAACCCCTCGGGGAGATTTTTCAGCGCCGCGGCGATGGCCTCCCGGCCGCCGAGGTCGCGCGCCATGCCGGAAAGGCTGACCTTGTTGTCCGAAATCGTGATCTTGCCGTCCTTCAATTTCCCGATCTGCTCGAGCAGCAACAGCGCGGCATTGTCGAAACGCTGCGGCGCGCCCCGCGACAAATTCATCCGGTCGACGACCTCGACCCCGCCGAGTGCCGCCCGGGCGGCCTCGAACAACCTGGTCTTGCTGGCCGGCAGGGGCGAACTGCCGCCCAATGTGACCCGGACGACGTCCCGTTCGGCCGACCAGACGAACGGCTTGGCCTCGGGGACCAGCCGGGTTTCGTCATTGACCTGCCGCACGCCGGGCACGGCTTCGACCGACGCCACCGCGCTCTGACGGCCTTCCTCGGAGAATGCGTCGGCCGCAAAGGTGACGTCGCGGCCGGCTACCGCGATCCGCCGCTTGTCGAGCACGGTATCCTTGAGTGCGGCATTAGAGCGCGCCGCCAGATCGGCTTCCAGAGGTGGGGTGCTGGTCCAGGCCGCGATTGCCCAAAAGACGACCAGTGGAATTGTGCCCGGCCACCATTTGCTGCTCCACCTGAAAAGTCCGTGCATTGGCGTCCTGCGGGGCCTAGGCGCCCCATTTTCCGAAGTTCGTGAGCTATCGCGACACCCCATGACACGAACTTCGGAAACAAAGAAGGGGCACCGGCACACTGGAGAACAGAGAGAAAACAAACCCTTGCGAGGCTGTCAAACTGGAAATTACACGAAAATTGTACGGTGTCGGGGCGCACGCCGGCTAACAGTTTCTTCAGCGGTCACCCGCTAGTTTCAGGCGCACGCCCAACAGGCCAGACTTGGAATGAAGCAGCTACGCAACAACGTGATCCGGGTTGGCCTGGAAGCACTGTATTTTACCGGCGCGCATTATCTGATGCGGCCGATCTTCGCGGGCGTCGGCGCCATCTTCATGCTGCACCACGTGCGCCCGGCTCGGGACGACGATTTCCAGCCCAACCATCACCTCGAGGTCACCCCCGACTTCCTGCGTACGATGCTGACGCACCTGCGGTCGCATGACGTCGACGTCATCAGCATGGATGAAGTGCACCAGCGGCTAATCGACCGCAATTTTTCGCGGCGTTTCGCCAGCTTCACCCTCGACGATGGCTATCGGGACAACCGGGACTTCGCGCTGCCCGTGATGCGCGAGTTTGACGCGCCCTTTGCCGTCTACGTCGCCAGCGATTTCGCCGAAGGCACCGGGCGGCTGTGGTGGGTGGCGCTGGAGCGGGTGATCGCCAAGGCCTCCTCGATCGAGGCCAGGATCGGCGACGTTGCGACCCGCATCGACACTTCCACCCCGGCCGCCAAGCAGGCGGCGTTCGACCGCATGCACGACTGGCTGCGCTCGCTGCCGGGCGGGCTCGACGTTGCGCGCGAGATCACGGCGCTGTGCGCGCATCACGACGTCGACGAGAGCGCGATTTGCCGCGAGCTCTGCATGTCCTGGGATGAATTGAAGCCGTTCGCCGACGAGCCCCTGGTCACGATCGGCGCACACACCATCACCCATTGCAGTCTGGCGCGGCAGACCGAGGAAACGGCGGGCCATGAAATGGCCGAAAGCCGCGCGCGGATCGAAGACGCGCTGCAGCGTCCCGTGCTGCATCTCGCCTATCCCTATGGGGACCGATTCGCGGCCGGCCCGCGCGAATTCGCGCTGGCCCGCGCGGCCGGATTCAAGACCGCGGTGACGACGCGGCCGGGCATGATCTTTCCCGAAAGCGCCGATCACCTGACCGCGCTGCAGCGGGTCTCGCTCAACGGCAACTACCAGGACGCGCGGATTCTTCCCGTGCTGACCTCCGGCGCGGCCACCGCGGTGTGGAACGGTTTTCGGCGCATCGACGCGGCGTAATTTCCGTCTTCCCTTCTCCCCTTGTGGGAGAAGGTGGCGCGCTTTGGAGCGCGCCGGATGAGGGGTCTTTATCCGCGGAGACAGACCCTTCACCCGTCACGGACGCGCTACGCGCGTCCGTGCCACCCTCTCCCACAAGGGGAGAGGGGAAGAGCCGATTCCTTGACTCCCTCCTTCCCCGGCTTCACACACGGGGCAAACCGAAGGGAGTGCATCATGTTCAAGGATCTGTTTTCGCTGAAGGGGCGCATCGCGCTCGTGACCGGGGGATCGCGCGGCATCGGCAAGATGATCGCGGCCGGGTTTCTCGCGCAGGGTGCCGCCAAGGTCTACATCACCGCGCGCAAGGCCGGGCCGTGCGAGGCGACCGCGAAGGAGCTCTCGGCCGAATATGGCGGCGAATGCATCGCGCTGCCGATCGATATTTCCACCATGGCCGGCATCGACATGCTGGCGGCGGAGATCAAGAAGCGCGAGCCGAAGCTCGACATCCTCGTCAACAATGCGGGTGCGGCCTGGGGTGCCGATTTCGACGAGTT
>JBAQER010000616.1:0-1788 GCA_049286845.1 Bradyrhizobium sp. | reverse complement strand
AACATTGGCAGGGGATGACGCGCGAAATTGAAAATAAATTGTCCGATGCCCTGCATGAACGGCTCACGGAGCGTTTCGTTGACCGCCGTACCAGTGTATTGATGCGCCGCCTGCGGGAGAACACTGTTTTGAATACCGAAATCGGCAAGACCGGCGAAGTGATCGTGGAAGGCCATGTGATCGGCCGCCTCGACGGATTTACATTCGCGCCAGACGCGGCGGAGGCCGGCTCCGATGCGAAAGCGTTGCAGGCCACCGCGCTGAAGGCGCTGGCCGGCGAGATCGACGCGCGCGCCGAGAAACTGGCAGCAGCGCCCGACGAGCAATTCGTGCTGACCTCGGACGGCACCATCCGCTGGACCGGCGACGCCGTGGCGCGGCTGGTCGCGGCCGAGGACGCGCTGCATCCGCGCCTGCGCATCATTGCCGACGAGCGGCTGACCGGCGCGCCGCGCGAAGCGGTGCAGGCGCGGCTCGATTTGTGGCTGAAGACGCATATCGAAAAGCTGCTGGGGCCGTTGTTCGACCTCAACAAGGCCGAGGACATCACCGGCATCGCGCGCGGCATCGCGTTTCAATTGATCGAGGCGCTCGGCGTGCTCGAGCGGCAGAAGATTGCCGCCGAGATGAAGGATCTCGACCAGCCGTCGCGCGCCACGTTGCGCAAATACGGCGTGCGCTTCGGCGCCTATCACATCTATGTGCCGGCACTCCTGAAGCCCGCGGCGCGCGCGCTGGCCTCGCTGTTGTGGGCCGAAAAGCAGAGCAACGCCGACATGTCGGCGCTGTCGGGCGCGCAGCATCTCGCAGGGTCGGGGCGCACCTCGTTCCCGGTCGACAAGGCGCTCGATCGCGATGCCTACCGCGTGCTCGGCTACAAGCAATGCGGCGAGCGCGCGGTGCGGGTCGATATCCTGGAACGGCTCGCCGATATCATCCGTCCCGCTCTGGCATGGCGCGAAACCTCGCCGGGAGAAAAGCCCGCCGGCGCGTTCGATGGCCGCGGCTTCGTGGTGACGCAGGCGATGACTTCGCTGACCGGTTCGGCCGGCGAAGACTTCGCCTCGATCCTGCGCGCGCTCGGCTATCGCATGGACCGCAAGCCGCCATTGCCGCCGAAGCCGGCGGTGGTCGAAGCCCCGGTCGCGGAAGCAACCGCGGCGGAGACGGTAACGGAGACGGCGGCGGACAGCGCGGCTGTCGCTGCCGATACGGTTGCCGTCGAGAGCGCGGTCGTTGCTGAACCCAGCACCGATGTTGCGCAGGCTTCGGAAGATGCGACGCCGTCGACGACGCTGCTGCCTGCAGTCGAATTCACGGCAGCGCCCGAGCCTGCCGAGCCCGTTACCGTCGAGGCCGCGCAGCCGGAACCAGCGGCTGTGGTCGAAACGGCTGTGGTCGAAACGCCGGCGGCGGAACCGCCGCAGGAACAGCCTGCCGCTGAAGCCGCGGCTGAAACCGTTGCGGCCAGTGACGCTGCACCGGCCGAGGCCGCCGCTGCCGCGCCCGAAGTTCCCGCGGCACCGGAACTGGTGGAAGTCTGGCGGCCCGGCGGCCGTTCGGACGAGCGGCGGCCGCGCCACGATCGCCACCGTCCTCGCCATCAGGATCGTCCGCAGCAGGGCGCGGAACCTGTGGCCGCACCCGGCGAAGCCGGCGAGGCGGCAAAGGGCGAGCGGCATCGCCGCGGACGGCGCGACCGCCACCAGGATTTCAGAAAGCCCCGCACCGACGCGCCGGCCGAAGGCGTGGCGGCGACGTCAGCCGAAGGCGCGCCCGCGCCTGCGC
>JBAQER010000615.1:0-2347 GCA_049286845.1 Bradyrhizobium sp. | reverse complement strand
GCCCTGAAGCGGGGCGAGAGCATCAATGTGGTTCGCTACGGCGTCCACAGCTCCATAATGACACAGAAGTGAAGGACGCTCGATATGAAGTGCAGGGGAAATCAATCGTCAGTGCGGGCCGTGCTGGTTCGCGCCCTGTCGTTCTCGGCCATCGCCGCGCTGACGCTCAACCCGGCCATGACGCCCGTGCTGGCGAATGACGATGTCGCCGCGGCACCGCTTCCGGCGCCGGTTGCCACCGTCGGATCGACCAAGGTGCGTTTTCTCGCCCTCGGCATCGGCAAATCCGTGATCATCGACCTGCCGCGCGAGGTCAAGGATGTGCTGGTCGCCGATCCGAAGATCGCCAATGCCGTGGTCCGATCGGCGCAGCGCGCCTATATCATCGGCGCCGGGGTTGGCCAGACCAACGTCGTGTTCTTCGATGCCGCGGGCCAGCAGGTCGCGGCGTATGACATCGCGGTCAAGCGCGATCTCAACGGCGTGCGCGCCGCGCTGAAGCAGACCCTGCCGGGAATCCAGATCGAGGGCGTCGGCGAGGGCGTCATGCTGACCGGCTCGGTATCGTCACCGATCGAGGCGCAGCAGGCGGGCGATCTCGCCGCGCGGCTGGTGGGCGGCACCGACAAGGTCGTCAACTCGATCGTCGTCAAGGGGCGCGACCAGGTGATGCTGAAGGTCAACGTCTCGGAAGTCCGGCGGGACATCATCAAGCAGATGGGCGTCGATCTCAGCGCCAGCATGAACTACGGCACCGCGATCGTGAACTTCAACAACAGCAATCCGTTCACCGCCTACGGCCGCCCGCTCGTCAGCGACAATGGCCTCGCCGCCGCCGCCATCACCAAGGGGCTGCCCACGGTCACCGCAACCATGCGCGCAATGGAAAGCGCCGGCGTGGTGCGTACACTGGCCGAACCCAACCTGACCGCCATCTCGGGCGAGTCCGCCACCTTCATCGCGGGCGGCGAATTCCCGGTCCCCGCAGGCTATTCCTGCGATCCGGTCACGCATGTCTGCACGACCCAGATCAGCTACAAGAAATTCGGCATTTCGCTCAACTTCACGCCGGTCGTCCTCTCCGAGGGACGGATCAGCCTGCGCGTGATGACCGAAGTCTCCGAACTCTCCAACGACAATGCCATCACGCTGAACCAGGCCGGCAATTCGCTGACCGTTCCTTCGATCAAGACCCGCCGCGCCGAGACCACCCTGGAGATTCCCTCGGGCGGCTCGATGGCAATGGCAGGCCTGATCGCGGAGCAGACCAAGCAGGCCGTCAACGGCTTGCCCGGTCTCGACTCATTGCCGATTCTTGGCGCGCTTTTCCGCAGCCAGGACTACGTCAACAACCAGACCGAGTTGATGGTCCTGGTGACGCCCTATGTGGTCCGGGCGGTTGCCCAGAAAGAGTTGTCGCGTCCCGATGACGGATTTGCACCTGCGTCGGATTCGCAATCGACGCTGTTGGCCCAGATCAACCGGATTTACGGCATTCCCGGTCGCGTCGAACCGATCGGAAGCTTCCAGGGCAATTTCGGCTTCATCATTGACTGAGACGGGGGCGCCCGGCCAGGGCGGGACGAGGACGGAACGATGACAAACATGATATCGGTCGACCGCTATCGAAGCCTGCGCCTGCTGGGAGCGCTGGTCGGCCTCTCGGCCGTCCTGGGTGCGTGCACCTACAACACCACCGCAGAGTTGGTGACGGCGAGTACTCCCACCGACTACCGCCTGCGTCACCCGATCGCCGTCACCGAAGGCGATCACTCCATCGTCGTCTTCGTCGGTCATGCCCGCGGCGGCCTGTCCGCCTCGCAACGCGCCGACGTCGCCGGACTGGCGCGGACCTGGGTTCGCGAAGGCACTGGCGCAATTGTCGCCGATGTGCCGGTCGACACGCCGAACGCGCGGGCTGCGGCGTCGGCCTACCAGGAAATCCGCTTGGTGCTCGGCGCGGGGGGCGTGCCTTCCCGTGGGATCAAGTTGAATCGCTACCGTCCGGACGATCCCCGCGAGTTCGCCACGATCAGGCTGACCTATCCCAAGATCGCGGCGGTGGCCGGGCCCTGCGGTCTGTGGCCGGACGATCTCGGGCCTTCGGTGCTGAACCCCGAATATTCCCAGAACAGGCCGTACCATAATTTCGGCTGCGCGACCCAGCGCAACCTCGCCGCAATGATCGACAACCCGGCGGACCTCGAACAGCCGCGCCCCGAATCTCCCGCCTATACGGCGCGACGCACGGCGGCATTCGAGAAGTACCGCAAGGGCAATCCGACCACGACCGTTTATCCCGAAGCCGACAAGGCCAAACTCAGCGATACAGGCAAATGATCAGCTC
>JBAQER010000614.1:0-9026 GCA_049286845.1 Bradyrhizobium sp. | reverse complement strand
TCCATGCTCACCGAAGCCTGCAGCACGGGAAAACGCGTCTGGATCGCCGATCTCCCGGAACAACGGACGCTTCGTTCACGGGCGAAGAATTTCATACGTCACTCCACCCTCGCCGTCGCTCCCAGCCTGACCAAGCGCGGTTGGATCCGCAACCCGCGCGACCTGCACCGGCTGCACGCGGAACTAATCGCCGCCAACCGCGCCCTGCCGCTCGGCCGCCCCTTTAGCGCGCCGCCACCGCCGCCCGCCGACGAGATCGGGCTCGCTGTGGCGCGCGTGCGGGCGCTGTTCGGCCGCTAGGTCCCAGGCCCCCTGGGCTTCCCGCTCAGCCGGCTCCACGCACGCCTGACACGGCGGCCCCAAAGTCCGACTCCGCGCATCGTCTTGCCCGCGCCGTCGTCGATCCAGTTGACCTGAATCGTACGGCGCACGCCGCTGAACGGCTTGTGGCCGTGCCACGAATTGTCCGAGCGCTTGAACATCAGCAGGGTGCCGCCGACCGGCGGCACTTCCGCAATGTAATCCTCGATGTCGCGGGCATTCCTGAGCAGCCGAAGTCTGCCGCCGTCCGATTCCCAGGATTCGTTCAGATAGATGAGTCCCGTGACCACCTTGGAACGGATGTCCGTGTGGATTTCGCCGTCGCTCTGGTCTGCGAAGCCGCGCACGGTGATCCTGGCTTCCAGGCCCTCCAGGCGCATGTTGAATTTCTTTTCGACGGCCTTGCGGAACTCAGGGCCTCTGATTTCCTCGATGAACGCGGCAAAGCCGGGACCGTAATCGAGTTCCTCGAGCGGGAAATTTCCGGCCTTCTCCAGCTTGGGAAAATCCCGGTTCACCGCCGCAAGGCTGCTGCCACTCACAAACGCGGGCACCGTGACGTACTCGAAAGGCGCGCGCTGCGCGCCAGCCCTTTCGAGTTTCTCAATGTCCAGATAAGTCACGCCGCCAGCCTCTGGCAGAGGTCGAGCGCATCGTGCCGGACATGGTTTGCCGCCATCTCGCGTTTCACCAATTCGACGTCGAACACACCCTTCTCCAGGCATTCGCGCACCAGCGTGAAGAACAGGCGCTCCTGATTGCGGTCCGGATGCGGGCGGTAGAGATCGGGCTTGCCTGCGCCGGTCCAGCGCTTGATCGCCTTCACCGCGGTCTTCGCCAGGCCCCGCAGGTTTCCTTTCTTGGCGCGCACGGTGAAATCGACCGGCAAGCCGGTCTTCCAGGGCTGGGTCCGCCGATAGGTGTTATGCAGGATCCTGGTTTGCGGCGTCAGGCGGTCGAAGTCGTTCCATTCCGGCTCCAGCAGGCCGACCGTGTCATCGGGCTCGTATTCCAGCTTGATCCATTTCATGTAGTCCTTCTTGAACTCGAAGAGCTCTCCGAAGGTCTTCTCCGCATCCCAGTGCCGGAGCCTCGCGTTGTCGAGCAGCATCACGCTCGATGCGCGATAGCCCGGCAGGTCCTTGAAGCCCGGGCGCCAGCAGCACATGAGCGCCTTGCCGTTCATGTCGCGCGAGAACAGGTCCCAGATGTCCGCCAGGGCGAAACAATCCGGATCGATGACCACCGCGCGCCCCTGGTAATTCATCAGTTTCGGGGGCATGAAGCGTACCGGCGTGAAGGATTGCAGGTCGTCCTTTTTCCACACGCGATGCTCCGCGCCGCGCAGGAATTTCTGGCCGATCCGGTCCTTCAGCCACGGAACATCGCGCGAATGCAGCAGCTCGACGGAAAACTTCTCGCCATGCCTGCTGTTGCGCCGCAAGGCGTAGGCCGCGACCTGCGCGCCCAGGTACTGCTCGTCATTCGTCTGAATGAAGACCTTGCATTCCATGGCATGTCTCGCGACGGCTAGGCGAGCGCCTTCAGCACCTCGCGCACGGTTCCGAACAGCTGGTCGATCTCCGTTTTCTGGATGATGAGCGGCGGCGCGAGCGCAATGGTGTCCGCCGTGACGCGCATGTAGGTGCCGTTTTCGAAGGCCTTCAGGTGCGCCTCCATTCCGCGAGCGCCCACGGCGCCGGCGCGGGGCGCGAGTTCGATCGCCGCGATGAGGCCGAGGTTGCGGATGTCGATCACGTTGGGGCAGTCCTTCAGCGAGTGCGCGCCGTCCTCCCAGTACTTGGCGAGCTCGCCGACGCGCGTCAGCAGGCCTTCGTCCTCGTACACCTTGAGAGTCCCCAACCCGGCTGCACATGCGATGGGGTGGGCCGAGTACGTATAGCCGTGCGGCATTTCGATCGCGTTCTCCGGCCCGGTCATGAACGCCTGGTAGAGGTTTTCCTTCATCATCACCGCGCCCATCGGGATGGTGCCGTTGGTGATGCCTTTGGCGGTCGTGATCAGGTCCGGGATCACGCCGAAGTAGTCGGCGGCGAAGGGCTTGCCGAGGCGTCCCCAGGCGTTGATCACCTCGTCGAAGATCAGCAGGATGCCGTGCCGGTCGCAGATCTCGCGCAACTTCTGCAGGTAGCCGACCGGCGGGACGTAGACCCCCGCCGAGCAGGCCACCGGCTCGACGATGACCGCGGCGATCGTGGAGGGATCGTGCAGCTGGCACAGCCGTTCGAGATCCTCCGCCAGCTCGCCGCCGTGCTTCGGCTGGCCGCGCGAGAACGCGTTCTTCGCGGGATCGTGCGTATGGCGCATGTGGTCCACGCCCGTCACCAGCGCGCCAAAAATCTTGCGGTTGCCGACAATGCCGCCCACCGCGGTGCCGCCGAAATTGACGCCGTGGTAGCCCTTTTCGCGGCCGATCAGGCGGATGCGCTGGCCCTCGCCGCGCTGGCGGTGGTAGGCGATCGCAAGCTTGAGCGCCGTGTCCACCGATTCCGAGCCTGAGTTGGTGAAGAAGATGCGCGTCAGGCCCTTCGGCAGCAGGGGCGCGAGTTTCTCGGCGAATTCGAAAGCCGCCGGATGGCCCATCTGGAACGGCGGCGCGAAATCGAGCGTGGCCACCGCCTTCTGCACGGCTTCGACGATGGGCTTTCGGCAATGGCCGGCATTGACGCACCACAGCCCCGAGGTCCCATCGAGGATTTTCCGGCCGTCCGGGGTGTAGTAATACATGCCCTCGGCGCGCGCGAGCAGCCGCGGCGCCTTCTTGAAGGCGCGGTTCATCGAGAACGGCATGAAGAACGGCGAGTTTTCCAGCGACGTGCCCAGGCTTTCCGGGTGTGCTCTCTCGTTCATGGGCGGCTCCTTTGCGGACTCTGCAAGATAACCCAATACTAGCGCGGCACAGGCTCGCGGCATACACTTTCCCGCACGACAGAGCCATTCGATGGTCAACAGGGGGAGCCATGGCAAAGGGATATTGGATCGCGCGCGTCGACATCACCGATCCGGATAAATACCAGGCCTACGTTGCGGCCAATGCCGCGCCGCTCAGGAAGTACCAGGCGCGCTTTCTGGTGCGGGGCGGCCGCTTCGAGAATCCCGAGGGCGCAAGCCGCAGCCGCAATGCGGTGATCGAATTTCCTTCGTATCAGGCGGCGCTCGATTGCTGGAAGTCGCGTGAATATCAGGAAGCGATCAAGCTGCGGCAACCGGTGTCGACCATCGATCTGATCATCATCGAGGGCTACGACGGCCCGCAACCGGACTCGACATGACGCCTGACGCCCGGTCCCCATCTAAGCGCCCGCGCGCGATTGTTGCTGCAGAAGCGCCGCTACGGGCGAAACCGACCTCGCCGCCCTTTCCTCCCGACATGGTGGCCAGAGTCGCAGCGGGGCGCGACAAGCGTGGGCTGGGCGATTTGTTCGGGCTGACCAATTTCGGCGTCAACCTGACGCAGCTTGCACCGGGCGGGCAGTCGGCGCTGCGGCATGCGCATGGAAAACAGGACGAGTTCGTCTACATCCTTGAAGGCGAGCCGACGCTGGTCACCGATGCGGGCGAGACGCTGCTCAAGCCCGGCATGTGCGCCGGGTTCAAGGCGGGCACGGGCGATGCGCACCACCTCGTCAACCGCACGCAGAAGGAGGTGGTGGTTCTCGAGGTCGGCGACCGCAGCGCGAGGGATTCGGTGAGCTACCCGGACGATGACGTGGCCGCCGTTTACGGTGCGGACGGCAAGTGGAAATACAGCCGGAAGGACGGCACGCCCTACTAGTCGCCGAAGCCGTCCGCCACGCGGATGTCCACGAGGTTCGGCTGGCCGCTGGCAAAGGCTTCGCGCAATGTTGGGCCGATTTCCTGGGGATCGGTGACGCGCCGCGCAGCCAGTCCGAACGATTTTCCCAGGTCCACGAAATCGATCTCCGGGTCGCGCAGGTCCATGCCGGTGAATTTGCTGCTGCCGCGAAACGACACCAGGCGTTCCTTGATGATGCGGTAGCTGCGGTTGTTGGCGATGATGTAGGTGATCGGGAGCTTCAAGTGCGCGGCCGTCCATAGCGCCTGCACGCCATACATCGTGCTGCCGTCGCCCACGACGACGGCAACGGGCCGTCCGGGCAACGCGAGGCTTACGCCGACGGCACCGGGAACGGCAAAGCCAAGGCCGCCGCTCGCCAGGCCGTAGAACCCTCGCGGATCGCGCAACGGCAGGAAGCCCGGCAGCGACACGGTCGAGGTCAAGCCTTCCTCCACCACGACCGCGTCCTTCGGCAGCATCTCCGTGAAGCGCAGCATCAGGTATTTGGGATCGATGGGCTTCGTCTCCGCCGCGAGCATGGCGTCGATGCGCGCCTTGTCGCGTTGCGCGCTCCAGTTGCGCGGCTTGAGTTCGGCGAGGCGCTTCTCGGCGCCCGCGGCGTAACCCGCTGGACGCTGCGCGCGCAGCAGCGGCAGGAGAGCCGAAAGCGTCTGCTTCACGTTGGCCTGCACGGCGAGATCGGTGCGGTAATTCTTGCCAAGTTCCCAGCCGCGCTCCGACAGGTGGATGACCGGAAGATTTTCAGGGAGCGGCTCGGTCGGGCTGTACACCGACATGCGAAGCAGGTCGGCGCCGAGGCAGAACAGCAGGTCATAGGGCTCGAGCAGGCTGCGCACCTGCTTCTGCGAGCGCGTGAACGAGCCCATGCAGGCCGGGTGCTCGGTGGGAAATTGCGCGCTGTAGGGAACCGGGGACTGGTAGACCGCGGCGCCAAGTAGTTCGGCGAGTTCCGTGGCCTCGGCGAAGGCGTCGCGCGCCGCCAGTTCCTGCCCCGCGAGAATCACCGGTCGCTTCGACGCGAGCAGCATCGCGGCGAGCCGGGCCAGCGCGGCGTCCGACGGCCGGGTCGCGGCATCGACACGCACGGGACGACCCATGTTGAGATCAACCTTCTGGTCGAGCACATCGCCCGGCAGGCTGATGAACACCGGGCCGGTCGGCGGCGTCAGCGCGACCTTCGCCGCGCGGTGCAGGATGCGCGGCAGGTCCTCGGCGCGCGTCACGTCCACAGCCCATTTGACCATCGGCTGCGCGATCGGCACCAGCGGGTCATAGAGGAGCGGCTCAAGCAGGCCGTGCCCCTGTTCCTGCTGGCCCGCTGTCAGGATGATCGGCGAGCCCGAGAACCTGGCGTTGTAGAGCGCGCCCATGGCATTGCCGAGCCCCGGCGCTACATGGACGTTGGCCGCAGCGAGGCGTCCCGAGGCGCGGCAGAAACCGTCGGCCATCGCCACGACGACCGCCTCATGTAGGCCAAGGACGAATTGCAGCTGCGGAAAGTCGGGCACCACCTCCATGATCGGAAGCTCGGTAGTGCCGGGATTGCCGAAAAGGTGCGTGACCCCTTCGTCGCAAAGCAATTGCAGGAATGCCGCGCGACCCGTAATCCTGCGTGTTGGCACCCGCTAGCCGCTGTAGGCGACGACCTTCTGCTTTTGCTCGCCCAGCCCCTTGATTCCCAGCGTCATCACATCGCCCGGCTTGAGAAACACCGGGCTTGGCTTGATGCCCATGCCGACGCCCGGGGGCGTGCCGGTGGTGATGACGTCACCGGGAAGCAGCGTCATGTACTGGCTGACGTGCGAGACGATCTGCGCGCAGCTGAAAATCATGGTCCGGGTGTTGCCGGACTGCATGCGCTTGCCGTTCACGTCCAGCCACATGTCGAGGTTCTGGGGGTCCTTGATCTCGTCGGTGGTCACCAGCCACGGGCCGATGGGGCCGGCGGTATCGAAGCCCTTGCCCTTGTCCCATTGCGACGTGACGAGCTGGAATGCGCGCTCGGACACGTCGTTGACTACGCAATAGCCGGCGACATGCTCAAGCGCTTCATTCTCCTCGACGTACTGGGCCTTGGAGCCGATGACGATGCCTAGCTCGCACTCCCAGTCCAGCTTGGTCGAGCGCCTGGGCTGGATAACATCGTCGTTGGGCCCGCTGATGCAGGTGGTGGCTTTCATGAACACCACCGGTTCGGAGGGAATGGGCATACCGGCTTCCTTGGCATGGTCGGAATAATTGAGGCCGATGGCGACGAATTTGCCGATGCCGACGAACGGCACGCCAAGGCGCGGGCCGTTGGCGACCACCGTCAGCGTCTCGGGCTTGATCTTGGCGAGCATTTTCAGCCCGCGCGGCGAGAGTTCGTTCGGTCCGATGTTCTCCACGATCTTGGAGAGGTCGCGCACGCGCCCCTCGCTGTCGACCATGCCCGCCTTCTCGAAGCCGTTCTTGCCGTAGCGACACAACTTCATATCGTCATTCCCCCGTCGATCGAATACATGTTTCCCGTCGCGAAGCGCGACTCATCGGACGCGAGGAACACCAGGATCCCCGTGATGTCGTCCACCGTGCCAAGGCGCCCCATGGGCTGGCGCGCGATGAAATCCTTCCTCGCCTGCACCGGATCGGCGAAGGCGTTGATGCGCTCGCCCAGGGACGGCGTGTCCACCGTCCCCGGCCCGATGCAATTGCAGCGAATGCCGTGCTTGACGTAGTCCGCGGCGATGGCTTTGGTCAGGCCGATGACGGCCGCCTTGGTGGCGCCGTAGACAAAGCGGTTCGGCAGGCCTTTCACGCTGGAGGCGATCGAGGACATGTTGATGATCGAGCCCGCGCCCTTCTTCAGCATGCCGGGCAGGAACGCCTTGGTCACCAGGTACATGGACTTCACGTTCAGATTGAAGCTGAAGTCCCAGTCCTTCACGCTGCAGTCGAGGATCGTGCCATGGTGCACGTAGCCTGCGCAGTTGAACAATACGTCGATCTGGCCGACCTCCCCGGACAACTTGTGGATGGCGGCTTCATCGGTAACGTCCAGAACCCTGGTTTGCATGCCCCCCAGGTCGGCGAGGCCCTTGGCGTTGACGTCGGTGGCCCATACCTGCGCGCCTTCGCGGGCAAACGCGAGCGCCGCGGCGCGCCCGATGCCCTGGCCGGCTGCGGTGAGGAACGCGGTCTTGCCTGCAAGCCTGCCTGCCATCGCTTACCGACCCCTGCGTGGGTGTTTGCTGCGAAGGGCGCGAATTATATCGCCGCGCCGCTCTTTTCGTCGAAGAAATGCACACGCTCCGGATCGAGCGCGACGCGGATGCTCTGGTGCGCCTTGACGCGCACCGCCGGGTCCACGCGCGTCACCATCGGCGCGCCGCCGGCGCGGAAGTTGATGAGGATTTCGTTGCCGAGCGGCTCGACCACGTCCACCGCCGTGGCAAAGCTGTATTCGGGCTTATCTGAGCCATTCGCCAGATGCAGCGCCTCCGGCCGCATGCCAAGCGTCGCCCGCTTGCCGCTGTGCGCTCGCACACTTTCCACTTTCTGCGGCGGCACCTTCAGCCGCAGGCCCTCGGCGTCCGCCCACAAGGCGCCGCCGGAATCGATGATCGTTACGTCGACGAAATTCATCGACGGCGAGCCGATAAAGCCGGCGACAAACTTGTTCGCGGGCTTCTCGTAGAGCTCGAGCGGCTCACCCACCTGCTGCACCCAGCCGTCCTTCATCACCACGACGCGGTCGCCGAGCGTCATCGCCTCGACCTGGTCGTGGGTGACGTAGATCGCGGTCGTCTCCAGGCGCTCGTGCAGGCGCTTCAGTTCCACGCGCATCTGCACCCGCAGCTGCGCATCCAGGTTGGAGAGCGGCTCGTCGAACAGGAACACCTCGGGATGGCGCACGATGGCGCGCCCGACGGCGACCCGCTGGCGCTGCCCGCCCGAGAGCTGCCTGGGCTTGCGCTCGAGCAGCGGCCCGATGCCGAGGATGTCGGCCGCCTCCCGCACCCGCTTCTCGATCTCGTCCTTCGGGTACTTGCGCATTTGCAGGCCGAAGGCCATGTTCTGGTACACGCTCTTGTGTGGATAGAGCGCGTAGTTCTGGAACACCATCGCGATGTTGCGATCCATCGGCGGCAGGTCGTTCACCACGACCGCGCCGATCAGGATCTCGCCCGAGGTGATTTCCTCCAGCCCCGCCACCATGCGCAGCGTCGTCGTCTTGCCGCAGCCCGAGGGCCCGACCAGAACCATGAACTCCTTGTTGCGGATTTCGAGGTTCACGTCCTTGACGGCATGAAAGCCGTTCTCGTAGTTCTTGTTCAGACTGCGGATCGTGACGTTTGCCATGGATTCCCGGTGCCCTATCCCTTTCCTTCAACCCTTCACCGAGCCGGTGAGGCCGGTGACGTAGTATTCGACGAAGAACGAGTAGACCAGCGCCACCGGTATCGAGCCCAGCAGCGCCCCCGCCATCAGCTGGCCCCAGAAAAAGATGTCGCCGCGGATGAGTTCCGACACCACGCCGACGGGAACGGTCTTCAGTTCCGCCGAGGACATGAAGATCAGCGCGTAGATGAACTCGTTCCACGACAGCGTGAAGGCGAAGATCCCGGCCGAGAGGATGCCCGGGATCGCCACCGGGAAGATGATCCGTACCATGGCGCCGAAGCGCGTCGCGCCGTCGATGCGCGCGCACTCCTCGAGCTCTTTCGGGATGGTCTTGAAGTAGCCCATCAGCAGCCAGGTGCAGAACGGGATCAGGAACGTGGGGTAGGTGAGCATCAGCGCCCACGGCGTATTCCCGAGGTGCATGTCGCGGATGATGTCGGCAAGCGGAATGAACAGCAGCGTCTGCGGCACGAGGTAGGTG
>JBAQER010000613.1:0-1640 GCA_049286845.1 Bradyrhizobium sp. | reverse complement strand
GCGAGGCTGCGATGCAGCAGGCGCTGGGCGCGCAGGTCACCGCCGTGCGCTCGCAAAGCTATTATCTCGACGTCACGCCGCCCGGCCGCAGCAAAGGGACTTTCGTGCAGGCGATGGCCAAACGCCTCGGCATATCAACCGACGCAGTCGCCACCATCGGCGACATGGAAAACGATCTGGCGATGTTCGAAGCGAGCGGCATCTCCTTCGCCATGGGCAACGCCGCCGACGACATCAAGAAGATGGCGACACATGTAACGGCCTCGAATGAGGATGAGGGCTTTGCAAAGGCGGTGGATTCGATTCTGAGGGCCCGCGCCTCGCTCGGCCGGGACCGCGGAAATTGATCACTTCGACCGCTGCACCACCGGCTTCTCGGTCGCTTTCTTCGCATCGCTGAGGTTATGCGCGGTATTGATCAGCGCGATATGGGTCAGCGCCTGCGGGAAATTTCCGGTCTGGCGTCCCTCGGTCGTATCATACTCTTCAGCCAACAGACCGAGATCGTTCGCGACCGCCACGACGCGATCGAACAGCGCCTGCGCCCTGGCGATTTCGCCTGAGAGCACGTAGACGTCCGCCAGCCAGAGGCTGCAGGCCAGAAAGGCGCCTTCGACCGGCTGCTTTTCGCTGGAGACCTCGCGGGGATCGTGCCGCAGCACGAAGCCGTCCCGCATCATATGCCTTTCAATCGCCTGGATGGTGCCGCGAACCCGCGGGTCGAATGCGGACAGGAAACCCACCGCCGGCAGCAACAGAATGCTGGCATCGAGCAATTGCGAGCCGTAAGATTCGACGAACGTGCCTTGCGTGGCATCAAAACCCTTCTCGCAGACGTCGCGGCAGATCGCATCGCGCAGGTCCCGCCAGCGTTCGAGCGGCGCCTCGAAGCCGAACCGTTCGGCGCTCTTGATGCCACGATCGAACGCGACCCAGGTCATCACTTTCGAAAATACGTAGTGTTTTCCGGCACCGCGCCGCTCCCAGATGCCGTGATCCGGCCGGTCCCATACCTCCGCGAGATGTTCCAGTACCGCGCATTCCAGATCCCAGGTGCCGTCATCGAGTTTCAGTTCTGCCATGCGCGACTGATGGAAGGCGTCCATCAGTTCGCCGTAGACGTCGAGCTGCAGCTGCGCATGCGCTGCATTGCCGACGCGGACCGGCTGCGCGCCTTGATAACCGGGCAGCCAGGACGCTTCCCATTCCAAGAGGCGGCGCTGACCCATGATGCCGTACATGATCTGCATGCTGACCGGCGCGCCGGCGGCCGCGCGCAACAGCCAATTGTGCCAGGCCGAGGCTTCCCCGGTATAGCCGGAATTCATCAGCGCCAGCAGCGTGAAGGTGGCGTCACGCAGCCAGCAAAAGCGATAATCCCAGTTTCGCTGCCCCCCGAGCTTTTCCGGCAGCGAGGTCGTCGGTGCCGCGACGATGCCGCCGGTCGGCGCATAGGTCAGCGCTTTCAGCGTGATCAACGATCGCATCACCAGATCTGGGTGGTCGCCCTCGTAGGTGCAATGGCTGCACCATTCGGTCCAGAAATCCTCGGCATCCTGCAGCGCCTGCGCCGGATCGATCGGGTCGGGCCGTGGCAGGTGCGACGGTCCGTAGCTGAGCACGAAGGGTATGGTCTGGCC
>JBAQER010000612.1:0-1756 GCA_049286845.1 Bradyrhizobium sp. | reverse complement strand
TGTTTCGTGTCGCGTTCTGCGCGGCAGCTCTAGCTTCCTTTCCGGGAAGTGGATCGTTATTGGCCCATGAGGGTCACGATCATGACGCGCCACCTCCGGCAGCGATCTCGAATCTCGCTCCGCGGGCCGAAGCGGTCTCGGACCTCTATGAGCTGGTCGCGATCGCCCGGGCCGGCGAACTCGCCATCTATCTCGACCGGTTTACGACCAACGAATCGGTGGACGGCGCCACGATCGAAGTCGAGACCCCTGCGGGCCCTGAATCCGCGCGCGCCGGCACGACCGAGCCCTACCGGCTCAGCGCTCCATGGTCCAGCAAGCCGGGGTCCTATGACCTGATCTTCACTGTTACCAAGGACGGCAATGCCGATGTGCTCCCTGCCACGCTCGTCATTCCGCCGGATGATCCGAGCGGAAAGGCCGGGACGTCCTCCCAGTCGGCCACCGCAGACGGAATCCGGGAGCGATCGTCTGGCAACGTCCCGTTGCTGCTCATCGCCGGACTCGGAGGTTTTGCTGCGGGAGCCGTCGTGATGACCCTGATGCGGCGACGGAGCCGGCCCGCAATGCTCATGATCTTCGCCGGGATGCTCGCGATATCGGACGGTGCGGCCCGCGCCCATGAGGGCGAGGACCATGGCACGCCGGTTACGTCGATGCCGGCGGTGCGCGACCTGGCGCAACGGCTGCCCGACGGCGGCGTATTCGTGCCCAAGAGCACGCAGCGAATTCTCGCGATCCGCACCATCAGAATCGAATCGGCGGCGCATCGCTCCGCCCTCGAATTGCCGGGCCGCATCATTCCCGATCCGAACGCCAGCGGATTCGTTCAATCGTCGGTCGGCGGTCGTCTCTCGCCACCGCCGGGCGGCTTTCCGCGGCTGGGCGCGCCGGTCAGGAAGGGCGATGTTCTCGCCTATGTGACGCCGCCGCTGCAGGCCATCGACGCCTCCGACATGCGCCAGCGACAAGGCGAACTCGACCAGCAGATTTCCATCGTCGAGCGCCGGCTGGCCCGCTACGAAACCCTGGTGCCGGGCGGAGCGATCGCGCGCACCCAGCTCGAGGATACGCGGACCGAGCTGCAAGGCCTGAAGGACCGGCGAGGCTCGCTCGACAAATCGCGCCGCGAACCGGAGGAATTGATCGCGCCGGTGGACGGCATCATTGCCGAAGGCACCGCCGTCGCAGGGCAGATCGCCCAATCGAACGCCGTGATCTTTCACATCGTCGACCCGGCCCGGCTGTGGGTAGAAGCGCTCAGCTTCGATTCGCTTCCCGGAGTCCAGAGTGCGGTGGCCCGGCTGAACAACGACCGGACCTATCCGCTCTCGTTCCGGGGCGCCGGTTTCGCCGGGCGCAATCAATCGATCCCGGTTCAATTCGCCGTTCAGGGCGATGTCGCGGGCCTGCGGGCCGGGCAGTTCGTCACGGTGCTCGCTACCACGGATGAGGAAAAGACCGGCTTCGCCATTCCCCGGGCAGCGCTGGTGCGCAACGCCAATGGCCAGGATGTCGTCTACGAGCATGTCGCGGCGGAACGGTTCGAGCCGCGCCCGGTGCGGGTCGAACCGCTCGACGGCGATCGTGTCTTCATCGCCACGGGACTCGACGCGGGGAAACGCCTTGTCGTCCAGGGCGCCGAGCTGCTTGGCCAGGTACGCTGAGGAGAACGACAGATGTTTCGCCTTCTCGTCACCCAGTCATTACGTAATCGCCTGCTGGTGCTTGCTGCCTCACTCGTTCTCGTGCTGCT
>JBAQER010000611.1:0-1743 GCA_049286845.1 Bradyrhizobium sp. | reverse complement strand
GTCAGCGCCTTCGCCGACAACAATGCCTCGATCCACGAACGGCGAAAACGCCGCGGCGCGGCCGGCCGCATTGCTACCGCCGGAGCCAGCGCGACGACGTTTCGCAGTGCCGTCACCACGCCGAGCGTGGCCGCCGCAAGGCTGATCAGAAATCCGGCGAGTGCGGACCAGGGCGTCAGTTCGAATACCAGCGCCGGCAGGCGAAAGAAGCCGTGATAGCTTGCCACCATCGCCTCGCCGAACAGGAAACCGCCGGCGAGGCCCAACACCGATCCGAACAGAACGACGACCGCGACCAGCTTGAGATAGTGCAACACCAGCGGCGTCGTCGGAAAGCCGAGCGCCTTCAAGGCTGCGATCTGTTCGCGCTGCGCGGTGACCAGCCTTCCGAGCACCACGTTGAGCAGAAACGCCGCGACCCCGAAGAAGATGATGGGGATGGTGATCGACATCACCTTCTGCTGGTTGAGTTCGTCGTCCAGGAAGCGATTGGACGGCTGATCCCGCCTGGCGATGGCGCCGACCGAACCGTAGGGCTCGAGCAGGCGGTCGAGCTGGTCGATCACCTGCCTGGGGTCGCTGCCCGGGGTGAGCGACACGATGGCGTCGTTGAACGCGCCTTTCATGTCGAAGGCGGCCTCCGCCGCGCTGCGGTCGACCCAGAGCACGGCGTAGAAGCGGTCGTCGGGGATCGGCACCCCCGGCTTCACCGCATAGACATATTCGGGCGACAGCGCGACGGCGGTGACGCGAAAATTCTGGATACGCCCGTTCAGCACCACCGGCACGTCGGTGCCGAGCTTGACCGAATTCGCCTCGGCAAAGGCCTCGTTGATGGCGACGGTTCTGGTGTCGCCCGGCTCCGGCGGGGTGCCTCGGCGCACATGCAACCGCGCCAGCGGTTCGTCGCCGGCATGCGTCAGCGAAACCATCCGCGCCGAAACCGGCAGGATGGCGGAGGGCCAGTCCAGAATCACGTCGCGCACGATCCGCGGTTCGATCGCGGCCACGCCCGGAATTTCCCTGAGCTGCGCCACCACCGAGAGCGGCGCCCGCTTGAGGGTTACGAAAACCTGCGGAAACCGCGCGGCGGCGTAGAAGCGGTCGCGCCCGGCGCGCAGCGAATCGTAGGTCGAGATCGAGGCGATGAAGACGGCCATGCCGGCGGCGACCACCAGCGCAATGGTCGTCACCTGCCCGCGCATGGCCAGGATATCCCGCAGCAATTTGCGATCGAGCAGGGTCACCAGCGCACCTCTTCCGGCGAAAGCCGGCGCGCATTGCGCTCTTCGCCGACGATGCGTCCGCCGCCGAGACGGAGAACGCGATCCGCCATGCCTGCGATTGCCGCGTTGTGGGTGATGATGATCGTCGTGGTGCCGAGTTGCTCGTTGACCCGCGCGATGGCGGCCAGCACGACCTTTCCGGTCTCGTAATCGAGCGCGCCGGTCGGCTCGTCGCACAACAGCACATCGGGCGATTTGACGATGGCGCGGGCGACCGCGACGCGCTGCTGCTCGCCGCCGGAAAGCTGCGAGGGGAAATGATCGAGCCTTTGGTCGAGGCCGACCAGCGCCAGTGCTTCCCGGGGATCGAGCGGCCTGTCGGCGATCTCGTTCACCAGCGCCACGTTCTCCAGCACGGTCAGGCTCGGAATCAGATTGTAGAACTGAAACACGAAGCCGACATGCTCGCGCCGGTAGCGCGTCAGTTCGGCGTCATCGGCGCCGACCAGATCATGGT
>JBAQER010000610.1:0-2344 GCA_049286845.1 Bradyrhizobium sp. | reverse complement strand
CCCCCGACTCTGTTTAATATTAAAGTATTCTCAACAGGATCCTTCCGAGACGACCAAGGCGGCGCTTGAAGTGCGCGGCCGGCAACCAAAGGGTTGCTTCTGTGCCATTAGCAACAATCTTAGTATAACAAGCAATTAGTTGCCAACAAAATCCGGGTTCCATCGAACTGCCCGGTTATCGCGCGTAATCAAAATGCGGGCGTTATTATCATTCTCTGGATGTAACGTCGATCACGACAACCTCTGCTAATGTATCTTTCGATATATACTTCCCCGTAGGCGAACTAGTTACAATTAATACCAGGCTGCCTAGCGGACAAGAACGCGATGTTTGTCAGCAAGCTCCCGCCAAAACCGGACTTCGACCTGCTGGCCGCCGCCGCTCCCCGAGACTTTCGCGCAGGATCTCAAATCCTTGCTGCGGTTCTGGGAGATCAAGTGGCGCCCCCGCAAAGGCACGATGACTGACAGCCTGGTTCGCTCCGACGGCAACATGCAGACGCGCAGTTTTTCCACCCCGAGACCGCCAAGGCCTGGCTGCGCATGACAGGCCGGCGCAGGACACCTCGGTCGCGCTGTAGAAGAAAGACTGCCGTAACCGGATACGCTCGAGCGTCGGGCACGTTGCGAGCGTGCGCCCGCGGGAGGTTCGCGACGCCTGTTCCCCTCTCCCACACGGGGAAAGGGGAAACTCAAGCCACCGGCGCCTCAGAACAGCAGCGCCTTGGAATATCAACGCCTTGTTAGAATACCAAAGCCTTGGCCTGCTTGACCTGCGGCAACCCCTGCACCTTGGCGAGCACTTCCGCAGGCACCGCGCCGTCGACCTCGACCAGCGCGATGGCGTCGCCGCCCTGCTTGGTGCGGCCGAGATGGAAGGTCGCGATGTTGAGCTTGGCGTCACCGAGCAGGCTGGCGAAGCGGCCGATGAAGCCGGGCTTGTCCTCGTTGGTGACGTAGATCATCGACTTGCCGAATTCGGCGTCGACCCGGATGCCCTTGATGTCGACCAGCCGCGGCTTGCCGTCGGCATAGACCGTTCCCGACACCGAGCGCTCCTGCCGTTCGGTGGTGACGGTGACCGTGATCATGCTTTCATAATCGCTCTGCGCCGCGCGTACGATCTCGTCGACCACCATGCCGCGCTCCTTGGCGATGACCGGGGCCGAGACGACGTTGATGTCGCCCAGCATCGGCCGCAGCAGGCCCGACAGCACCGCCGAGGTCAGCGCCTTGATCTTCATTTCGGCGACGTGGCCCTCATAGGTGATCTGAACCTTGAGGATGCCGGTTTCGGTGAGCTGGCCCGCGAACGAGCCGAGCTTTTCGGCCAACTCGATGAACGGCTTCAGCTTCGGCGCCTCTTCCGCGGTGATCGAGGGGAAATTGACGGCATTGGAAATCGCGCCGCTCAAGAGATAATCCGACATTTGCTCGGCTACCTGCAGCGCGACGTTCTCCTGCGCTTCCGTGGTGGAGGCGCCGAGATGCGGGGTGCAGATCACGTTGGGGTGTCCGAACAGCACGTTCTTGGTGGCCGGCTCCTCGACGAACACGTCGAAGGCGGCGCCTGCGACGTGCTTGGAATTCAGCGCATCGACCAGCGCCTGCTCGTCGACCAGGCCGCCGCGCGCGCCATTGATGTTGCGAACGCCCTTTTTCATCTTCGCAAGCGCGCCGGCGTCGATGATGTTTTTGGTCTTCTCGGTCAGCGGCGTATGCAGGGTGATGAAGTCGGCGCGCTTGAACAGCTCGTCGAGCTCGACCTTCTCGACGCCGATGTCCTTGGCGCGCTCCGGCGACAGGAACGGATCGAACGCGATCACCTTCATGCGCAGGCCGAGCGCGCGGTCGGCCACGATCGAGCCGATATTGCCGCAGCCGATCACGCCCAGCGTCTTGCCGGTGATCTCGACCCCCATGAAGCGGTTCTTCTCCCACTTGCCGGCCTGGGTGGAGGCGTCGGCCTGCGGGATTTCGCGCGCCAGCGCCAGCATCAGGGTGATCGCGTGTTCGGCGGTCGTGATCGAATTGCCGAACGGCGTGTTCATCACGATGATGCCCTTGGCGGTGGCGGCCGGGATTTCGACATTGTCGACGCCGATGCCGGCGCGGCCGATCACTTTCAGCCGCTTCGCCTTTTCGAGGATCTTCGCGGTGGCCTTGGTGGCGGAGCGGATCGCGAGCCCATCATAGTGGCCGATGATCTCGGCGAGCTTTTCCTTGTCCTTGCCGAGATTGGGCTGGAAATCGACCTCGATGCCGCGATCCCTGAAGATCTGCACGGCGGCGGGCGACAACGCGTCTGAAATGAGAACCTTGGGTTTGTGCATGGGTCTTTTCC
>JBAQER010000609.1:0-7477 GCA_049286845.1 Bradyrhizobium sp. | reverse complement strand
CACGGGCACCGCGATCACGCGTGACGATGCCGCTGGGTGGGCGCGATCGAGATCGACGGCGTCTTCCGCCGGCAGCCATGCCGCCCGCGGCAGCCACGGCACCACGCCGAGCGAGGGCCATCCCGTCAATCGCGTCACCGCGGCGAGGCCCTGGTCGAACAAGCTGACATCGCCGCGAAACTTGTTGATGACGAAGCCGCGGATGCGCGCGCGCTCGTCCGGCTCGAGAACCAGATGTGTGCCGGCAAGACTGGCGATGACGCCGCCGCGATCGATATCGCCGACCAGCACTACCGGCACGTCAGCCGCGGCGGCAAATCCCATATTGGCGATGTCGCCGGCGCGCAAATTGATTTCGGCGGGACTGCCCGCGCCTTCGACAAGCACGATATCAGCCTCGCGCGCGAGCTGCGCAAAGCTGTCCAATACCGCCGGCAACAACGCCGCCTTCTTGTCGAGATAATTCCTGGCCCGCAGCGTGCCCCAACGCTTGCCCTGCACGATGATTTGCGCGCCGCTGTCGGTTTCCGGCTTCAGCAGCACCGGATTCATGTGCACGCTCGGGACCATTCGCGCCGCACGCGCCTGCACCGCCTGGGCGCGGCCGATCTCGCCGCCCTCCACCGTAACAGCCGCGTTGTTCGACATGTTCTGCGGCTTGAACGGCGCCACCTTCAATCCGCGCCGCACCAGCGCGCGCGCCAGCCCCGCGACCAATGTCGACTTACCGGCATTGGAGCCGGTGGCCTGGATCATCAACGCCGGCGTGGCGGGGCCCATCAGAACTCGACGCCTTTCTGGGCCTTCACGCCCTGGCGGAACGGATGTTTTATCAGAGTCATTTCGGTCACGAGATCGGCCATCTCGATCAGGGAAGCATGCGCGTTGCGGCCGGTGATGACGACATGCTTGTCGGCCGGCTTCTCGTCGCGCAGAAAATTCAACACATCCTCAATCGGCAGATATTCGTAGCGCAATACGATGTTGAGTTCATCCAGCAGCACCATGCGGTGACGATCGTCGCGGATGAGTTCTTTCGCGCGCTCCCAGCCTGCGGTGGCGGCCGCGATGTCGCGGGCGCGATCCTGCGTCTCCCAGGTAAAGCCCTCGCCCATGATGTGAAGCGTCACCAGCTCCGGAAATTTCGCCAGCACGCGCGCCTCGCCGGTGTCCCACGCCGGCGACTTGGTGAATTGGACGACGCCGACGGGATAGCCATGGCCGATATGGCGAAACACCATGCCGAGGGCGGCAGAGGTCTTGCCCTTGCCGGTGCCGGTATGAACGATCAACAGGCCCTTCTCGCCGGTTTTAGTGGCCATGATCTTGTCGCGCGCGGCCTTGTGCTTGCGCGCTTTTTCCTTGTGGCGAGCGTTTTCCGCGTCATCGTTCTCGGTTGAAGTCCCCGTCATGCGATTTCCCTTTGGGCTTCGGGCAAAAGTTCGGCGATCAGATAGGCGGCCCGGTTGGAGCGCGGCGTCCACAGTCCACGCCGGATCGCCTCAGCAAAACGCGCGGCCGTTTCGCGCAAAGCCGCCGGATTGGCCGTTTCCATAAAATCCCGTACGCGCTCGTCTTCCAGATAGGACGCGAATAATTGATCAAAATGATGATTTGAGACCGCGTCGGTGCTGGCGGCGAACCCGAACAGATACTCGACCGTGGCGGCGATCTCGAACGCCCCCTTGTAGCCGTGACGCATTACGCCGGCGATCCATTTCGGATTGGCGGCCCGGCCGCGCACCACGCGGGAGATTTCGTGGGACAGCGGCCGTGCCAATGGCGCCTCTGGCCGCGACGTATCGACGTGCGCGATGCGCGGCGCACTCCCGCGCAAACTCTGTACCGTCGCCGCGAGGCCGCCCATGAATTGATAATAATCGTCGGAATCGAGAATATCATGCTCGCGGTTGTCCTGGCTTTGCGCGACGAGATCAATGGCGGCGAGCCGCTCGGCGAAATCGCCCCGCGCGGCCTCGCCCTGGACACCGCCGCCATAGGCATAACCGCCCCAGTCGAGATAGACATCGGAGAGATCGCCGCGATCATCCCAGCCTCCTTCGTCGATCAAGGCGCCCAGGCCGGCGCCATAGGCCCCCGGCTTCGAGCCGAACACCCGATAGGCCGCCTGCCGCTGCGCCGCCTCGCTGCTCACGCCATCGGCTTCGAGCGCCCGTCGCTTGGCCCTGACATTGGCGGCAATCGGATTGGCGTCGTCGGGCTCGTCAAGTTCGGCGATGGCGCGGACCGCGCTGCCGATAATGTCCATCTGGGTCGGGAACGCGTCGCGAAACAATCCGGAGACCCGGAACGTGACGTCCACGCGCGGCCGCTTCAATTCGGAAAGCGGCGTGATGGCAAACCCGGTGACCCGGCCAGATGTTTCCTCCCACAGCGGCCGCGCCCCGATCAGCGCCAGCGCCTGCGCGATATCGTCGCCGCCGGTGCGCATGTTGGCCGTGCCCCAGGCTGACAACGCGATGGCGCGAGGCCACTCGCCGGCCTCCTGCCAATAGGCCTCGACCAACCGCTCGGCAGCGAGCAGCCCGATCCGCCACGCCGATGGCGTCGGCACCGCTCGGACATCGACCGCGAAGAAATTCCGTCCGGTCGGCAGCACATCGGGCCGGCCGCGGGTCGGCGCGCCGGACGGACCGGGCCGCACGAACCGGCCGTCGAGCCCCTGCAGCAAGGCTGCCATTTCGGCATCGCCACAGGCGTCGATGGCCGGGCGCAGTTTTGCGCCGATCCAGTCCAGTACGGATTTGGTGCGCTCCCACGCGGCCTCGCAGGCCAGAACGCCCGACACCAACCGATGCGCGAGCAGTTCGATCCGCTCCACGGTATCGCCCGACGTGCGCCATACGGCCGCGCTGATTTCCGACAGGATTTTAGGGCGAGGCCCCATGAAATCGTCGGCGAGATCGCGAGTCAACGGATCGAAATCGCGCAAACCAAGATCGAGCGACAAAGCGCGATGCAACGAGGCATCCTGCGGCTTGCTCTCGGAACGCGGCAGCCGCGCAATCGAGACCAGAAGATCGTTGCGCTGCGCGTCCTGCGGCGTTCGCCCGAAGATATGCAGGCCGTCCCGGATCTGCATTTCCTTGAGATCGCACAGATGCGCATCGAGCGCGCGCAAGGCGTCGTTGGTCGGAGTCTCGTGGGTCACGTTCACATCGGCATCGAGCCGTTGGGATCGGGCCAGCGACAAAATATCTTCGGCAATCACGGCGGCGCGTTTGGGATCGAGATCGGCGGCCAGCGCGTACTCGTCAACCAGTGTTTCAAGCCGCGCCAGATCGTCATGCAACTCGGCACGGGTCATCGGCGGCGTCAGATGATCAATAATGACAGCGGCGGAACGGCGCTTGGCCTGAATGCCTTCGCCGGGATCATTGACGATGAAGGGGTAGAGATGCGGCAACGGCCCCAGCACCGCGTCGGGCAGGCAATTCACCGACAAGCCGACACTTTTGCCCGGCAGCCATTCGAGATTGCCGTGCTTGCCGAGATGCACCACGGCGTGGGTATCGAAGTGGCGCCTGATCCAGAGATAGAACGCCAGATAATGGTGCGGCGGCACTAGGTCGGGATCGTGATAGGTGCCCTTGGGATCGATGTTGTAGCCGCGCGCGGGTTGCACGCCGACCACGGCATTGCCGAAGCGATGCAACGCAAGCCGAAAGCTGCCGTTCACGACATGAGGATCCTGCTCCGCGCGGCCCCACCGGGCTTCGACGGCGCGTTGCACATCGTCGGGCAATTCCGCAAATGCGGATTGATAGTCGGCGATACGCCATGACACCCCGCCCGGACGGGCGCCGCGCTCGTCACGCGCATTGGTCGGGCCCGCCTGCAGGAGGTGCATCATCGATGCCGCATCGTCAGGCATATTTTCAACAGCATAGCCCGCGGCGCGCATGCCGCCGAGCACGTCGATCAGGCTTTGCGGGGTATCGAGGCCCACGCCGTTGGCGAGGCGGCCGTCGCGGCTCGGATAATTGGCGAGGATCACAGCGACACGCCGCTGATGGCTCGGCGTACGCCGCAACCGCACCCAGGCCCGCGCCAGATCGGCGGTGGCGGCGATGCGGTCATCGACCGGGCGGAACGTGGTCGGTGCGAAGCCCGCTTCGGAATCGCCGCGTTCCTTGAAAGCTATGGCGTGAGCGAAGATGCGCCCGTCGACCTCCGGCAGTACGACATGCATCGCCAGATCGCGCGGCGTCAGGCCTCGGGTCGAGCTTTCCCAGCTCGCCTGCGAGATACCGGCCTGGGCCACCTGCAGGATCGGACATCCCGATACCGACAACACGCCGGCATCGTCATTGGCGGTCGCGGTGGCGAACGCCGTGGCGTTGATGATGATATCGGGTGGATGGGCCGCTAGCGCCGCGCGCAGGAATGCCGCCGAGCGCTCATCCTTGAGGCTGGTGACATAGAGGCAGACGGCATTGAGCCCGCGCGCGTCCAGAGCCGCGCGCAGCGCATCGATGGCGGCGGTGTCGCTGCCCGCGACCAGCGCGCGGTAGAAAATCACGACGGCGTTCGGGCGGCCGTCGATCGCGGGCTCGCCGCGCCAGAACCCGGCCGACGGCATCGGCCGCGCCGGTGACGGCAAGTCCCCCCGGCCGATCAGATGAGCGGCGAAGCGCAGCGCCAGTTGCGCGTTCTCCACGCCGCCTTCGGTACAATAGCGCCACAACGCATGGGTATCGCTGGCATTCAAAGTGCCGCGCGCGGCCAGCCCCGCGTCCCAGCTCAGCTCGCCGGGAATACAGGCCAACCACGTGCCACGGCGCAGCGCGTCGCTGCGCAGGCTCTCGACGCCGTGCGGCCAGTAGCTTTCGCCGCCGAGCATGCGCAGCAGGACAATCTTCGCCTCGCGCAGCGTACGCTCGACATAGAGATCGACCGACGCAGGATGACCGAGCTCCAACAGGTTGGTCAGCCGCACGCTCGGAAAACCGCCCGGCAACGTCGCATGCGCGGCGCCGAACGCGGCGAGATCGCTGTCGGCGGCAGACAGCACGACGATGTCGGCGCAAGCCTGCCCGAGATCGCGGGCGACGTCGCC
This sequence comes from Bradyrhizobium sp., assembly GCA_049286845.1. Classification (GTDB taxonomy): domain Bacteria; phylum Pseudomonadota; class Alphaproteobacteria; order Rhizobiales; family Xanthobacteraceae; genus Bradyrhizobium. The sequence continues at coordinate 2,397 of JBAQER010000609.1, read as the reverse complement.
GTCGTCAATACTGCCGCTACTGTCGAGCTTCAGATGCATGCGTGTTTCCGGTTATTGCTATCCAGCCAGCGCGCGGCGGACCGCGTCACCGTCGAAGCCCTTGAGGCCGATGACCACGAGATGCTCGGCCTGCTTCACGTCAGGGCGGGCAAATGACAGCTCGACCCGGTTGCCGACGGCCTGCACCACGATCGGTGAGGCCTTGTCGCTGATCCGGGCATGACCCTTGACGCGCAACACCCCGGTCAAATTCAGAGCATCGCTGACCCGCAGGCGCATCGCATCGACGCTGTTGGCGGGGGACGGGGTCACCACGATGCTGTCGAAATCGTCATGATCGTGCTCCTCCTCTTCGCCGTGATGGCCCGCGCGCGCGACCATGTCGTCCTCCGCTGCAGAATTGAGGCCGATCAGCACGGCCGGCAATAGCGCGCCGTACGAGCGCACCATCCGCACGCCCGGCCGCAACACCGCGGCGAGCCGTGCCTCGATCAGCGCCAACGCGTCGGGCGAGACCAGATCGCTCTTCGAGAGCACCACCAGATCGGCGCAGGCGAGTTGATCCTCGAACACCTCCTCGATCGGATCGTCATGATCGACCGAGTCGTCCGCCGCGCGCTGTGCGGCGACCGCCTTTTCATCGATGGTGACGCGGCCCTCCGACAGCGCCAGCGTATCCACGACGGTGACGACACCATCGACGGTGGCGCGGGTGCGCACGGCGGGCCACGCGAACGCCTTGAGCAGCGGCTGCGGCAGCGCCAGGCCGGACGTCTCGATGACGATGGCATCGAGCGGCCGATCCCGCGACAGCAATTTATCCATGGTCGGAATGAAATCGTCGGCGACCGTGCAGCAAATGCAGCCATTGGTCAGTTCGATGATATCGCCGGGGGCGCAGGCCTTTGCCGCGCACTCCTCCACCAGCCCGCCGTCAAACCCGGCGTCACCGAATTCGTTGACGATCACGGCGATGCGGCGGCCATCCGCCTGGGTCAGCAGCGAGCGCAGCAGCGTGGTCTTGCCGGCGCCGAGGAAACCGGTGAGCACAGTGACGGGAACGCGGGACATATCAACTCTCCTGACGGGATGAACGTTTGAGCCAGAGCGGAAGTCCGGCGGCGATGAACACGACATTGGGCACGCAAGACGCAACGATCTGATTGAGACGTCCCTGCGCGTCGCGAAAGCGGCGGCCGAGTGGCGTATCTGGCACGAGACCAAGGCCGACCTCGTTCGAGACCAGAACCACGGGATATTTGGCCACACCAAGAAATCGCGTCAGCCGACGTGCTTCGATATCGGGATCGCGCTCCGCCAGCATCAGGTTCGACAGCCACAGCGTCAGACAATCGACCAATACGACCCTGCCGTGGGTCGCCTCCCGCGTCAGCGCATCGACCAGCGCCAGCGGCTCCTCGATCGAGGTCCAGCCTTCGCCACGTTGCGCGCGATGATGCGCAATGCGTGCCTTCATTTCGTCGTCGCCGGCGGCGGCGGTCGCCAGATAGATCCGCGCCAGACCGCTGTCGCCGATCAGCTTCTCGGCAAACGCCGATTTGCCGGAACGCGCGCCGCCCAGCACCAGCGTGGTCGCAAGCGCCGTCATTTCGGCGCACGCCCGTCATCCGGCGACCAGCGCATCGGCGGCACCCGGGCCACCATGCCTTTGCGCAGCACTTCGGCGCGCTCGCGCCAGGGCACCAGGCCGTAGTCGGAATTCCGATAGGACTTTACGAACGACACCAGCGCCGCCGTGCCGCTGCCGGTTTGCAGGTCGCCGAACAAGAATGTGTAGCCGTCCGGGCTCGTCACCGCGACGGTGGCGGGACGCTTGCAGACGCTCAGGCATTGCACCGGCCGCACCTGCACGTTTGGATCACCGTTGCCGATCGCCGCCTGCACGGCCGCTAACATGTCGGGGCCGACAATCGCACCGCTGTCCGATATCTTGCAGGTGACGCATACGCTCACGATGACGGGACCGGCCGGCACAGCGCGCGGCGGTTCGGCCAAAGCCGGATTGGCGGATTCCTCAATAGCGTCGTCGCGATCCATTACGTGCTCACATCAGGGCCTTGCAGCCGCGAGCTTTGTTGGATCGCGCCGATGGCAAACGCCGTCCGCTCGCTCCGTCCGGTGCACCCCGCCCCGACGACCTCCAAAGCACAGTTCGTGATGGCAGGTCTCCTGGCTCGCGAGTCGCTGCCGTCAGCCGCCTTCCCGGGACATCCCAGTGGCATTGGCGAGGGCTCGTCGCTTACAGTTGCGGGGGCAGCGCCGGCATTGAGAACTCTCGCACCGGCTTCCCTTTTCACCTTCCACGTGGAAGGACCATCGCAGACGACGCTAGCTGGCACCTCAGCCGGGGTCAACCGTGCACAGGCGGTGTTGACC
>JBAQER010000608.1:0-19786 GCA_049286845.1 Bradyrhizobium sp. | reverse complement strand
CGACAGGCCTGTCGCCGCGCAACTTCCGCGACAAGGTGCACTCCGGCGCTTAACGCTGCCGATTGCAATCGGCGTCAATTCCGGGAACTGTGTCGCAGGCAAGAAACACATAAGTGATGGGAGAACTGCGCCATGGCCTTTTCGCTCTACGACGCAACCGTCGCCAACTACCTGCAGATTCTCGGCGCCGTCGGCGGTTTCCTCGAGAAGAGCCTCGCGCATTTCCGCGAGAAGGACATCGATCCGGCTGAAATCGTCGAGGCGCGGATGGCGCCCGACATGCTTCCGCTCCGTTTCCAGATCGTCTCGGTCGCACATCATTCGCGCGGCGCGATCGAGGCGGCAAAGACCGGGGTGTTTACCCCGTCGGCGGGGAAACCGGACCTCGACTATGCCGCACTTCAGGCATTGGTGACGGAAGCGCGCAGTGAACTCTCGGCCCTGACGCCGGACGCCGTCAACGCGCTCGCCGGCCGCGACGTTATCTTCAAGCTCGGCGACCGCGCGCTCCCGTTCACGTCGGAAGGCTTCCTGATGTCGTTCTCGCTGCCGAACTTCTTCTTCCACGCGACCACGGCTTACGACATTCTCCGCCACAAGGGCGCACCGCTCGGAAAACGCGATTTCATGGGCAGGATGAAATTGAAGGCATGAGGAGCGGCCTTTCTCCGCCAATCCCGCAGCCCGGATGGAGCTCTTTGCGTAATCCGGGGTTTTTCTTGGACCGCTCCCGGATTGCGCCCTTGGGCCCGCCAAAGGCGTGACCCGAAGGCTCCATCCGGGCTACCGGGACGGCTTCGCCGGTTGCATGTTGAAGGTATTCGGAGGATGAGGCATCCTTAGATTCGGTTCTACCCAAATCAACATCCCTTGGCTTCGGAAGGTTGGCGCCCGCCTCCTTGATGTTCATACAGATCGAACGACCGACTGAACGACCGCCCGGTGTTGGGCGGATTATTTCGTCTTTCGGTTTCCTCTACGCATCGAATGGTTTCATTGGCTGGCTGTTCGCTGTAACCGGGCCTGTGGCGATCATTCTGGCGGTCGGCTCGAACGGAGGGCTCTCCGAAAGAGAAATCGCGTCCTGGATTTTCGGCGTCTTCTTTTTCAACGGTCTGATCACGCTCCTGTTCAGCTGGCTTTATCGTCAGCCGCTCGTTTTCTTCTGGACTATTCCCGGTACGGTCCTGGTTGGACAGTCGCTGTCCCATCTGACGTTTCCGGAGGTTGTCGGCGCGTTTTACGCTACGGGCCTGCTGATGCTGGTGTTGGGTGCGAGCGGCTGGGTCAAGCGCGCTATGCAGCTCGTTCCGATGCCGATCGTCATGGGCATGGTCGCCGGCGTTTTTCTGCGCTTTGGTCTTGAGCTCGTCCGTGCGGTCTTTGCTGACACCATCATCGTCGGACCGATGGTCGCGATTTGGCTTATCCTGTCGGCGGTCCCGCGCCTTGGCCGGCGTATTCCGCCAATCATCGGGGCCCTGCTGATCGGCGCATCGACGACAGTGCTGTTCAGCCGGTTCGACGCCACTGCAACGCTTCAATTCGAACTGATCCGTCCCGTCATCCAGACTCCAGTCTGGTCAATCGCGGCCATGGTCGAACTCGTCGTGCCGCTCGCGATCACGGTCCTCGTCGTCCAGAATGGCCAGGGCTTTGCGGTGCTCAGGACAGCAGGGCATACGCCGCCGATCAACGCCGTGACCATGGCCTGCGGCATCGGCTCGGTGATCAGTGCCGTCGTCGGTGGCGTCAGTTCCTGCCTGACGGGGCCGACCAATGCCATCGTGGTCTCAAGTGGCGAGCAGAAACGCCACTACAGCGCCGCCATGTTCGTTGGTTGTCTGGCGCTGGTGTTCGGACTGCTGGCGCCAACATTTACACGGTTGCTGCTGGTCTCGCCCAAGTCGCTGGTGATGGCCTTGGCAGGACTCGCGATGCTGCGCGTCCTGCAGACGGCCTTTGTCACCGCGTTCAAGGAGCGCTTCTCGCTCGGCGCGCTGTTGGCTTTCCTTGTCACTGTCGCCGATGTGCCCTTGTTGAACGTCGGCGCCGCGTTCTGGGGTCTCGTGTCTGGCTTCGCCATCTCCTGGCTGCTGGAGCGGTCAGATTTTGCAGCAGAGGCGAGATCGTAGCCGCGCCGCGTCAAGGGAATGCGAGGCCTGCGCGTGGTCGACGCCTCCACTTTCCCGTTATGCCGTGCCCCAACGCAGGTCGGGGCGTGACGCGGGAAGCGCGGCGAACGGGACCATCCGAACCTCCAACCTGTTCGGCAAATCGCCTCGGTTGATGCGGCGCGATATTGCCGTAACGATTGAGGGGGTCGCGAACATGACCTGGACGTCTTACGCCGGCGGGGTTTGCGACAGGTCCTATACCTTCCTGCCTCCAGCGCCGCGCACGACTGTTTTCTCCTGCAGCGGGTCAACGGATTCGCTCGATAAGCGCGTCGCCCAGCTATCGGCTTCTGTCAACCAGAAGTCCTCGTTTTCACCCTCCATCTTCGCGCGCTGACGGCAGAACGCCGCCATCGCCCGACAATGTGTGACCTTGTCATCCATCACAAGCAGCCCGTTGAAAAAGCACAAACCCCACGCCGGCCCTCGGGTGGAGGGCCGGCAGGGGGCGAACCCGGTCTGCGAGGGGGGCAATACGACCGGGATCGTCGAAATTCCTTGTCGAAACGCAGGGTCTGCGTAGAACGGATTGCAAAAGGCGTGACTGTATCGATAAGCGTCAGCGCAAACAGCTTCACATACTCCGCAGCTTTGCCACTTCATCGGCCAGCAACTTGGCGATCGTCAGACGTTGGGTCTCATCTTTGCTCTCCCCAAGTAGCTTTCGATACCTTTCAATATTTTGCTCGCTGACAAACCGCTCGAGGTTTGACGGGGCAATTTCAACGCGCTTCCGAATTGATTCCATTCGTCCGACCGCCTTTGATCTGCGTCAATCGATGGGATTTCATACCTCGTAAAAATAGACAATAGCCCAAAGCGACTATCCTTGTGCCGCGCAATCCGGTTTTCCGAGCATCGTGGCAAACGCCGTGCGTACGATGTCGCCAGAGCAGGCAGCAGGGATCTTCATGAAACATAAGGTTGCGACATTCGAGGGATTGAAATCGCTTCCCGCGAGCGTGGCGATTCTCGACGCTTCCGGAGCAATTGTGGCGGTAAATGATACCTGGAAGCAATTCGGTCGACGAAACGGATTGCGCGTTCCCGATTCCGCAATTGGCTCGAACTACCTGCAATATTGTCGATCCGATGAACCGAACTCACGTCGGTTCGAAAGTGAGCTGAGAGGATTGCTCGCGGGCAAGCGTGATCTCTTGACGTTTATTTATCCATGCCATTCGCGGACTCAGGCACGATGGTTCTGCCTCATCGGGCTGCCGCTCTCGCTGAATAAATCGTCCGGCGTGGCCCTCCTGCACGTCGACCTCACAACAATGTTGCCGCTTCCGATCGGTGCGCGACGAGCGCGAGCCAAGGAAGAGAAAAGGCAAATTCGCCCCGGGGCCAGTTTAGCCGCGATTGGCGGCGTCCTGGAACGCTCCGTGCTGGAAACGCTCTCGTCACAACTGAACACAATGTTCGCCGGTCCTGCCACGCGCGAGAAGGAGGCCGCGCAAGGGAAAGACGATCAGATGAAGGCCGTTCTTACCCGGTTGAGCAAACGGCAGATGCAAGTTCTGCGTCTGCTGGGCGAGGGCAAGACCAACAAAGAAATTGCGATGGCGCTCTTTCTTTCGCCCAACACTATCAAGCTGCACGTGTCAGCGATCCTGGAACGTTTGAAGCTCCGGAGTCGCACTCAAGCGGCTCTTGTTTCATCAATGCTATGGCAAGAGCGCAACGCTGAGGTCAACGCGGGAGCGACACTTGAGAAATAGTCGTTTCGGGCTATTGCCCAGCCTGATCCGGCGTGAGAGTTACTTTCAGAATCGTTGCGTCATCAATTCATGTAACGGAGACCGCACATAGATGAGCCCTCGCGGCACATGGTGCGTTGTCAGCCTTACAAATTCGAGATTGGCGAGGCGGCGAAGTCCAGTTTTGGCCCCTCACGGCATCGACGTTTAGTTGCCTGGATAAGCTTGGCATGAATGATCCTGAGCCGCTGCGCAATCCACCAAGTTGCATCAAGTGTGGTGGGAAGATGTGGTTTTCCTGCACCGAGATTGAGAAGCCTGGGTTTGTCCACCACGTCTACGAGTGCAAAAAGTGCCGGAGCACCCAGAGCTTCATCACCGCCAGATAGGCGGCCTCAATTGGTGGCGAGTTGTTGCTCCAAATCGTGCAGCACCTGATAGCAGGGCAGCACCTGGGCGACGCTCGCGTTCGGCTCGCGGCCCTTGCGGATGGCGGCGAAGAATTCGCGGTCCTGCAGTTCGATCCCGTTCATCGACACGTCGACCTTGCTGACGTCGATCTTTTCTTCCTTGCCGTTGAAGAGATCGTCGTAGCGCGCGATGTAGGTGCCGGTGTCGCCGATGTAGCGGAAGAAGGTGCCGAGCGGGCCGTCATTGTTGAACGACAGGCTGAGCGTGCAGATCGCGCCGTTGGCGGCCTTGAGCTGGATCGACATGTCCATCGCGATCCCGAGCGCCGGATGAATCGGCCCCTGCACCGCGTTGGCCTTCACGATCGGCGAGCGCGCCTGGTAGGCGAACAGGTCGACCGTATGCGCGGCATGGTGCCACAGCAGGTGGTCGGTCCAGCTGCGCGGCTGGCCCAGCGCGTTCATGTTCGAGCGGCGGAAGAAGAAAGTCTGCACGTCCATCTGCTGGACGTTGAATTCGCCGGCGACGATCTTGTTGCGCACCCATTGGTGGCTGGGATTGAAGCGGCGGGTGTGGCCGCACATCGCCACCAGTCCGGTCTTCTTCTGCAGGTCGACGACGGCCTGCGCATCCTTCCGGGAATCGGCGAGCGGAATCTCGACCTGCACATGCTTGCCGGCCTTCATGCAGGCTATCGACTGTTCCGCATGCATCTGGGTCGGCGTGCACAGGATCACCGCATCGACTTCCCTGAGCGCGAGGCTGTCGGCGAGGTCGGTCGAGACATGCGCGATGCCGTATTTGGCGGCGACTTCCTTGGTCGGCTCCAGCCGGCGGCCGACCAGCGACACCACCTCGACGCCGTCGATATTCTTGATGCCGTCGAGGTGCTTGATGCCGAACGCGCCGGCGCCGGCGAGCGCCACTTTGATGGTCTTGGCCACGTCAGTTGTTCTCCAGAATCAGATGGCCCACCGCGGTGTTGCTGGCGGGCACATGGTAGAAGCGATGCCGGACGGTGGGCGGCTTGCCGCCATTGACATCGCTCATGGCGCCGCGCGCGATCAGCCACATCACGAGTTCGATGCCCTCGCTGCCGGCCTCGCGGACATAGTCGATATGCGGCATGGCGGAGAGCCCCTCGGGATCGGAGATCAGCCGATCGAGGAAGTCGGTGTCGAACTCCTTGTTGATCAGTCCGGCGCGCGGACCCTGCAGCTGGTGGCTCATGCCGCCGGTGCCCCAGATCTGCACGTTGAGCGGCTCGTCGTAGGACTCGATCGCCTTGCGGATCGCCTTGCCGAGCATGTAGCAGCGCCGGCCCGACGGCACCGGGTACTGCACCACATTGACCGCGAACGGGATCACCGGGCACGGCCACGCCTGCGGCTGGCCGCACATCAGGCTCAGCGGCACCGTGAGGCCGTGGTCGACGTCCATCTTGTTGACGATGGTCAGGTCGAAATCGTCCTGGATCACCGATTGCGCGATGTGGCCTGCGAGTTTCGGATGGCCGATCACCTTGGGCACCGGACGCGGGCCCCAGCCCTCGTCGGCCACCGCGAACTCGGGCGCCGTGCCGATCGCGAAGGTCGGGATGATATCGAGGCTGAACGCGTTGGCGTGATCGTTGTAGACCAGAAAGATCACGTCCGGCTTCTGATCCTTCAGCCACTGCTTGGAGAATTCATAGCCCTTGAAGACCGGCTGCCAATAAGGCTCGGCGGTCTTGCCAAGGTCGAGCGCAGCACCGACGGCCGGCACGTGCGAGGTGTAGACGCTGGCAGTGATACGGGCCATCACTTCTTCTCCCCAATGTAGCGGTTGCCTTCGGCGGAGCGCCCGCCGCTGACCATCATGTTTCGGTATTCTTCCTCGCTCATGCCGGTCATGCTGCCGGCCATCTGCTGGAAGCTCTTGCCGTCGGTGGCGCCGATCTTGGCGAGGAAGTAGATATTGCCGCCGAGCGCGATGCAGCGGTTGAGGTCGCGCGCCAGCACCGCCTGCTTCTGCTCCTCGCTCATCGGCCATTCGTCGAGATAGGCGCGCTCATTGGCCTTGAAGCGCGCGCGGTTCTCCGCCTTCATCAGCGACATGCAGAACTGGTTCAGGTGATAGCCCTGGCGCGACATGTCGGCGTCGAAGATCGTGGTGCCGGGGACATCCTTGTAGGGTTTGTCGAGTGACATGGGATTCGCCTCCTCAGGAATGTTCGGGCCAGTACAGCCGCATCGGGTTGTCGACCAGCAGCTTGTGCTGCAGTTCGGGCGTAACCGCAATGTGCGGAATGAAATCGACCAGCAGGCCGTCGTCGGGCATGTGGTCCTTCAGGTTGGGATGTGGCCAGTCGGTGCCCCAGAGCACGCGATCGGGGAACGTCTCGACGATCCGCCGCGCGAACGGGATGACGTCGCGGTAGGCATTCTGCTCGCCATTCAGCGCCGGCGGCCCCTTGACCGACAGCCGCTCCGGGCAACTGACCTTGGACCAGACGTTGGGATGCTCCCGCATGAATTTCACGAACAGTTCGAATTCCGGACCGTCGACCGGCTTGCCGACGTCGGGCCGGCCCATATGGTCGACGACAACAGTGGTCGGCAGCGCGGTGAAGAAATCCCACAATTCGGGCAGATCGACCGCCTCGAAATAGATCACGACATGCCAGCCCAGTTTCGCGATGCGGCCGGCAATCTCGATCAGCTCCTCCTTCGGCGTGAAATCGACCAGGCGCTTGACGAAGTTGAAGCGCACGCCGCGCACCCCCGCGTCATGCATGGCTTGCAGCTCGGTGTCGCCGATGCTGCGCTTGACGGTCGCGACGCCGCGCGCCTTGCCGCCGGAATGCACGAGCGCGTCGATCATCGCGCGGTTATCGGCGCCGTGGCAGGTGGCCTGCACCACGACGTTGCGCGCGAAGCCGAGATGGTCGCGCAAGGCATATAACTGCTGCTTGGAGGCGTCGCAGGGCGTGTACTTCCGCTCCGGCGCGAAGGGAAACTCGGCGCCGGGTCCGAACACATGGCAATGCGCGTCGACTGAGCCTGCCGGCACTTTGAACCGGGGTTTCGAGGGGCCGGCGTACCAGTCCAGCCAGCCAGGGGTCTTGGTAAATTGGGTCTTCTGCAATTCCATCGCTGTAGGTCTCATTCTTTTGGCTTGAGCTTGCCGAGGATCCGGTCGGCCTCGGTGCGCCAGTCGGGGCTGCGCGCAAATTCCTCGGCGCCTTTCGGACCGAACAGGCCCTCGTCGGCGAGATCGGCGACCCAGGCCTGGCGTTCGGCGGTACCCTGCGCCGACCACGGCGTCAGTCCGATCTCGCGGACGGTTTCCGCCACCTCGCGCACCTCTTCGGCGCGGCGCCGGCCGTGCTCGATGACGCGCTGGAAGAAGTAGGCGCCCTGCTTCTCCCAATTGATGCTTGGAAAGGTCTCCGCCAGCGAGGCCAGCACCGCGTCCTCGACGCCGTAGGCGCGCGCCGTGGTGAAACTCTCGATCACCATGGCTTCCATGCCCTTGATCATGATGCTGCGGCACATCTTGACGGCAGAGGCGACGCCAAGCTGGTCGCTGGCGACCTTGGCGTCGAAGCCGAGTTCCACCAGCAACGGCGCAAGCTCGCGGGCGCCGGAGCCGCCGAGCAGCAACGGCACCTTGATGCGGTAGGGCGGGACCGAGGTCATGACCGCGCCCTCGACATAGCGTCCGCCGGCGCCATCGATCAGGGCCGCGGCGCGCCGCTTCGCGCCCGGCGAGGCCGAGTTGAAGTCGAGGAACCAGGCGCCTTTTTTCACCGCCGGTGCGCAGGCCTGCGCCACCGGCACCGCCTGGCTCGCCGTGACCGCGGAAACGATGAAGTCGGCCTGCGCGGCGAGATCGGCATGCGACGACGCCAGCGCGACGCCGATGCCGGCGGCGTGATCCTGCAGCGGCTTGGCCCTGTTGTCGCCGAGCTTGATGTCATAGGCGCTGACCCGAACACCGCCCTTGCGCAGGTCTTCGGCCAGAATCCGGCCCACCTCGCCGTAGCCGACGAGGCCGACATGCCATTGGTTGGAAGCAACCGACATCGGCAATCAATCTATGTATTTGAGGCCGGCCTTCGCCAGCGGCTCACGCATGTTGTACATGTCCAGCCCGAGCACGCCGGCCGCGAGCTTGGCGCGCTTGTCGCCTTCATTGGCCTCGCGCGCTTCGGCGGCGTCCGCCGCCTGCTGGGCGATGGCGGCGGGAACCACGACCACGCCGTCCGGATCCGCAACGATCACATCGCCCGGATTGGCCTGCGCGCCGGCGCAGACCACCGGGATGTTCACCGAGCCCAGCGTCGCCTTCACCGTGCCCTTGGCGCTGATCGCCCTGGAGAATACCGGGAACTGCATTTCGGTCAGGTCCTTCACGTCACGCACGCCGCCGTCGATGATCAGGCCCTTGGCGCCGCGGGCGCGGAAACTGGTCGCCAGCAGATCGCCGAAGAAGCCGTCGGTGTTCTCGGCGGAGCAGGCGGCGACCACCACGTCGCCCGGCTGCAACTGCTCGGCGACCACATGCATCATCCAGTTGTCGCCGGGATGCAGCAGCACGGTGACCGCGGTTCCGCAGGTGTGCGCGTCGGCGTAGATCGGCCGCATATAGGGCTGCATCAGGCCGACGCGTCCCATCGCCTCGTGGATAGTGGCGACGCCGAAGCGCGACAGCTTCTCGACCGCCGCCTTGTCCGCGCGAACGATGTTGCGCTTGACCACGCCGAGATTGTTCAAGGGAACGCTCATGCTACTTGCCTTTCGCCTTCAGGGCCGCGTCGAGGCGCGGGAACACCCGCCGCGCATTGCCCTCGTAGACCTTCTGCTTGTCCTGCGCGCTGAGGATGGTCGAGGCCTCGATGTAGCGCTTGGTGTCGTCGTAGTTGAAGCCGGTTTCAGGGTCGATCCCCTTCACCGCGCCGATCATCTCGCTGGCGAACAGGATGTTGTCGACCGGAATCACCTTGGTCAGAAGGTCGATGCCGGGCTGGTGATAGACGCAGGTGTCGAAAAAGATGTTCTTGAGCAGATGCTCCTTCAAGAGCGGCTTCTTCAGCTCCTGCGCCAGGCCTCGGAAGCGGCCCCAGTGGTAGGGCACCGCGCCGCCGCCATGCGGGATCAGGAACTTCAAGGTCGGGAAGTCCTTGAACAGGTCCGAGGTCAGGCACTGCATGAAAGCCGTGGTGTCGGCGTTCAGGTAATGCGCGCCGGTGGTGTGGAAGCAGGCGTTGCAGCTGGTGGAGACGTGGATCATGGCGGGGATGTCGAGTTCCACCATCTTTTCGTAGATCGGATACCAGTGCCGGTCTGACAGCGGCGGCGAGGTCCAGTGCCCGCCCGACGGATCGGGATTCAGGTTGATGCCGACGAAGCCGTACTCCCTGACGCATTTTTCCATCTCGGGAATGCAGGTCTTCGGATCGACGCCCGGCGATTGCGGCAGCATCGCCGCGCCGATGAAACTGTCCGGAAACAGCCGGGCGACGCGCGCGCACAACTCGTTGCAGATCGCAGCCCAGGTCGACGATACGTTGAAGTCGCCGATGTGGTGCGCCATGAAGCTGGCGCGCGGGCTGAAGATGGTGAGGTCGCTGCCGCGCTCCTGCATCTTCTTGAGCTGGTTGTTGACGATGCTCTCGCGCAGTTCGTCGTCGCTGATCCTGAGTTCGCTGGCCTTGGGCGCGGCCTTGGGATCCTTGATCCCGGCGATCTGGCGATTGCGCCAGTCCTCGAGCGCCTTGGGCGCGGTGGTGTAGTGGCCGTGTACGTCGATGATCATCGTTCTATCCTTGCCGCGCGCGACGGGGTTCGGGGGTTGCGCTGAAATCGCCGGCCCGATGGCCGGCCCAGACCGAAGCGGGCACCATCGCCTCGCCGCGCATCAACAGCCGCGCGGTGCGCAGCAGCGCGGCGCGGGTTACGTTTTGCGGGTTGGCGGGGTCGACCTCGATCTCGACGCTGAATTCACCGGTCGGATGCTCGACTGAAATGGTCTTCACGTTCTGACCCGGCACGTCAGCGATGCCTTGCGTGGTCGAACCGTCGAGCACGCAGGCGGTGGCCACCGTCACCGCCGCCAGCACGCCGATGGCGTCGTGGCAGACATGCGGAATGAAACTGCGCGTGCTGATGGCGCCGCCGGCGCGCGGCGCTGATATCAGCGTCATCTTCGGGTAGTTCTTGGCCGTGACGTCGCCGAGCTTCATGGCGTGGCCGCAGGCGATCCGCAGCCGCTCGATCCGCGCCTTCAACTCGGTATCTGCGTTCAACTGATCGACGCTCTCATAGCCGGTGCGGCCGACGTCGGCGGCCTTGAAGATCACCAGCGGCATGCCGTTGTCGATGCAGGTCACGGTGATGCCGTCGATGACGTCGCGGACATTGCCGGTAGGCAGCAGTCCCGGCGCTACCGAGCCGGCGGTGTCGAGGAAGCTGATCGTAATCGGCGCGGACGTGCCCGGCGCGCCGTCGATCCGGGCCACGCCTTCATATTCGACATGGCCGTTCGGCGTCTGCACGGTGATGTCGCATTGCATGTCGGTGTTGAGCGTCAACACGCGCAGCGTGGTGGTATCACCTTGTGGCTTGACCAGGCCGGTCTCGAGCGCGAACGGCACCACCGCGGCAAGCATGTTGCCGCAATTGGGCGTGGTATCGACGGTGTCCTTGTCCGGCTGCAACTGCGCGAACAGAAAATCGAGATCGACGCCGGGCCGGGCCCCCCTGGAGACGATGCCGACCTTGCTGGTCAAGGGATGCGCGCCTCCGAGCCCGTCGATCTGGCGCTTGTCGGGCGACCCCATCACCGCAAGCAGCACCTTGTCGCGGGTCGGGATATCGGCGGGCAGGTCGGCGGCGTTGAAGAACGGACCTCGCGACGTGCCGCCGCGCATGAACAGGCAGGGAATGGCGGTTTGCATGGGACCCTCGCTCACCTACTGAATGGCAAGGCCGAGCCGAGCGATCGGCGCGTTCGGCAACGCCGGCGCCGACATGGCGCCGAATGTAGCACAGGTGAGAAATGTCGGTCTAAACATGCTGGCGTGCTCCCATTGTGCAATCCGGCTCGATGGACCGAGCATTTCCTGGCGTCGGCCGAGGGCGGGCTTTCCGCGGGCGCGGCGAGGCGGCCGTGACGGAAGCGGGCTGTTCGCTGCCCTCACTGTGGCCAGCCGGCCGGCGCTTCGCCAGCGCCCGCTCCCTATAACAGCTATCGCAATCCGGCATGGCCTGCCGGCACGAGCGATCCACGAAATGATCAGGCGGGAAGCTTGCGTACCAGCGCGGTCAGTAGCCGCATCGTGTGCTGGGTCAGCGGCGTAGGACGCCGGTGCGCCGAGATGGCCAGGCAAAGCACGCTGACGGGCGCCGGTTCGACCAGCCGGCGCACCGCCAATTCTCCCGAGCGCGGCGAAGCGGCAACGCCGCTGGCGGTGAGCACCGCGTGGCCATAGCCGGCGCAAACCAGTTCGATGATCGAGGGGACACTCGATACCTCCCAGGCAATGTCGAGCTTGATGCCGGCCAGGGCCGCCTGGGTCTCGAGCAGGCGACGCATCGCATGCACCCGCTCCGGAACGATCAGGGGGTAACGCGACAGCTCCTTCATCGGCAGCGGCGGCAATACGGCCCGTCTCCGCCGGCCCTTGGCCGCACGACTCACCAGTCCGAGCGGCTCCTGAAGCAGCGGCGTGATCTCCAGCCCGGCCTGCGCCTCGGGGTTGTAGACCAGGCCGACATCAATGCGGCCGGTCGTGACCCATTCGACGATGTGGGTCGACAGCCCTTCGACCACCGCCAGCCTGGCGGCGGGAAGCTCCTTCTTGAAGCGGTCAATCAGGGGAAGCGTGAGTTGACGGCCGATGCTCGGCGGCAGCCCGATGATTACCCGCCCGACCGGCTCGTCGCGGCTCGCCCCCAGATCCTCGCGCGCATGCGCCATCAGCTGCAGAACCGCCACGCTGTGGTCGAACAGCCGCTTGCCCGCGTCGGTCAGCGCGACGCCCCGGCCGTTGCGCAGGAACAGTTGCTGGTGCAGCTCGGTCTCGAGGCTGCGCACCTGGCGGCTGAGCGCCGGCTGCGCGATGTCGAGCACCAGCGCCGCCTTGCTGAAGCTGCCCAGCTCGGCCACCTGCACGAAGTATTCGAGCTGCTTGAGGTTCATGGGTCCCTATTGCTTCTGAACGCCGGCCTTCTCGATCACCTTACGCCACTTCTCGATATCAGACTTCAGTCTGGCTGATATCTCTTCGGGCGTACTTGCCCTGGCCTCGATGCCGAGTTCGAGAAGCCGCTTCTTGACGTCGGGCTCGGCGAGTATTTCCTGCAGGGCCAGATTGAGGACCTTCACGATCTCCGGCGGCGTGCCGGCGGGCGCAAACAATGCGTTCCAGGAAACGACGTCGTAATTGGCAACGCCGGATTCCTGCACGGTAGCAATATCCGGCGTGCTTTCCGAACGTACCGGCCCGGTCGACGCCAGCGCCCGGATCTTCCTGTCGGCCAGATTGCCCTTCATCGCCGAGTAGCTGTCGATCATGAGGGCGAGGTTGCCCTGCATGGTGGACACCAGAACCTCGGGCGTTCCCCGATGGGGGATGATCACGAAATCGATGCCGGCGGCGGTCTTGAAGAGCTCCGCCGACAGATTCTGGGTGCTTCCGACATTGATGGTTCCGACATTGAGCGAACCGGGCTTCGCCTTTGCGGCCACGATGAAGTCCGCCAGCGTCTTGAACGGCGAGTCCGCGTTGGTTGCAAAGACGAAATCGAAAAAACCGAGACTCGAAACCGGAACGAAATCCTTCAGGGGATCGTAGGGCAACTTGCCGAACAGGGAGACGCTGATCGCGGTTCCGTTCGACAGCAATGCCAGGGTATGGCCATCGGGCGGAGAGGAAATCACCGTTCGAGCCGCGGCAATGCCGCCGGCGCCAGGCTGGTTCTCGACGTAAAACCGGCCCCCAAGCTTGCCGCCGAGCCTTTCTGCGATCACGCGCGCCGTGATATCGGCAACGCCGCCGGCGGCAAACGGCACGACGATCCGCACCGCCTTGCCCGGGTATTTGGTCTCGGCGCCGGGCTGACGCTGGGGAAGGCCGAGCGCCAGCAGCACAAGCAAAGCGAGCGGCATCCGCGCAGAAATCCGGGAGACGCAATCGAGGAATGTCATGGGCCGCCCGGATTCCCGTGGATGAATTCGTCGCAGTGTTACTTGATAGGCGGACGCGGAAGCACGGCCTCGCCTGTTTCCATCTTGTAGACGTAGTCGAGAGAGTACCAGGGCGTGCCGGCATCGGCCTCCGTCGGATGGGGCTCTTCATGACGCACGAAATTGCCGATCAGCGCCTTGGTTACGCCGAACTGCACGTCGCTGTCGATGTGCGGGTCGGCGGGATCATAGACCTGCGAAATCAGAGCCTTGAAACCCGGCTTGAAAATCAGCGCGTGGAGATGCGCCGGCCGATAGGGATGCCGGTTCTGCAGCTTCAGCAGACGGCCGACGACGCCGTTGGCCGGAATCGGATAACCCGTCATCATCACCGTGCGAAACCAGAAGCGTCCGTCGGCATCCGTTGTAAACTTGCCGCGAAGGTTCATTTCCGCCTGTTCGGGATCCTGGTTTTCGTAAAGACCGACCGGCGAGGCGTGCCACACGTCCACTTCGGCTTCAGCCACCGGACGGCCGGCAGGGTCCACCACCCGACCGTTGACGAAGAGCGCCACGCCCGGCGTATCGGATCGGACAATCGATCCGCCGTTCTCGACCCGGGGAGAGTTCAGTCGCCAGAACGGCCCCAGCAGCGACTGCGCCGTTTCGCTATTGCCCTGATCGCCATTGTTCAGAAGGCAGACCAGCGACGAGACCCCGAGCGAGCCGGCCATCAGCACGACTTCATTATGCGTATCGGTCGTGAGCTTGCCCATCTCCGCCAGGATGGCGGTGGCTTCGCGGAATTCCGCCTCGGTCAGGCGGACGTCGCGGATGAAGCCATGCAGGTGCCTGACGAGAGACACCATGATTTCACGCAACCGCGGGTCGGAAGTCCTTTCCATCACGGCCGTCGCCGCGACCGTGACATCCTGCTGACGCTCGATGATCATTCCGCACCTCTTGGGAAGCCGTCATTCCGGGGCGATGCGAAGCAATCGAACCCGGAATCTAAAGATTCCGGGTCTGGTCCTTCGGACCATCCCGGAATGACAGAGGCTCATCGTTAAGTCGCCGGACCCATCGCAACGGCCCTTGCGGCAATCGCCGTCAGTTCAGCTTCTCGATCGCCATCGCGACGCCCTGGCCGACGCCGACGCACATCGTTGCCAGCGCACGCTTGCCGCCACGCTTCTCCATGCCGTGCACCGCGGTCATGGCGAGGCGCGCGCCGCTCATGCCGAGCGGATGGCCGAGCGCGATGGCGCCGCCATGCGGGTTGACGAAATCGGCGTCGTCCTTGACGCCGAGCTGGCGCAGGCAGGCGATGCCTTGGCTGGCGAAGGCCTCATTGAGCTCGATCAGGTCGAAATCGCTGATCTTCAGCCCCAACCGCTCCATCAGCTTGCGCGTCGCCGGCACCGGACCGATGCCCATGATGCGCGGCGGCACCGCGGCCGAGGCGAGGCCGAGAATGCGGGCCCGCGGCGTCAACCCGTGCTTCTTCACCGCGGCTTCGGAAGCCAGGATCATCGCGGCGGCGCCGTCATTGACGCCGGAGGCGTTGCCGGCCGTCACCGTGCCGGGATTGCGCACGATCGGCTTCAGTTTGGTAAGGCCTTCGAGCGTGGTTTCGGGGCGAGGATGTTCGTCCTTGTCGACACTGATCGGTCCGGCCTTGCCGCCGGGCACCGAGACCGGGGTGATCTCCTCGGCGAAGTAGCCCGACGCGATCGCCGCACCCGCGCGCTGTTGCGAGCGGATCGCGAACGCGTCCTGATCGGCGCGCGATACCTGGAACTCCTCGGCGACGTTCTCGCCGGTCTCCGGCATGGCGTCGACGCCGTATTGCGCTTTCAACAGCGGATTGATGAAGCGCCAGCCGATGGTGGTGTCGAAGATCTCGGCGGAACGCGAAAACGCTTCCGATGCCTTGCCCATCACGAACGGCGCCCGCGTCATCGATTCGACGCCGCCGGCAATGGCGAAGTCGATCTCGCCGGCGCGGATCGCGCGGCCGGCGGCGCCGACGGCATCGAGCCCCGAGGCGCAGAGCCGGTTGAGCGTGAGGCCGGGAACCGATTCCGGCAGGCCCGCCAGCAGCAGCGCCATCCGCGCCACGTTGCGATTGTCCTCGCCGGCCTGGTTGGCGCAGCCGAAATAGACCTCATCGACATCAGCCCAGTCGAGCTTGGGATGCCGCGCCATCAGAGCCTTGATCGGGGTCGCCGCCAGATCGTCGGCGCGAACCCTGGCCAGCGAACCTCCGAAGCGGCCGATCGGGGTACGTACGGCATCGCAAACAAACACATCGCGCATCTACTCTCTCCCTGAATGCCGCGTTTTCGGCGCTGATTGCCGGAATTGACGGCGAGTTTTAGGAGCGACGCCGCGGCAGGTCAATTGAGGGCGCTATCGCCCCCTCTCCCGCTTGCGGGGGAGGGCCGGGGTGGGGGTGTCTCAGCATACGCCGGCGCCTGTTGAAGCATTCCCCCACCCGCCGCGCTCTGTCGAGCGCGTCGACCTCCCCCGCAAGCGGGAGAGGTGCAGCGGAGAACGTGGAAAACGCGTAATGCAGAGCCAAACCAATAGGACCGCAAGCCAAAATTCTGTAGTTTCCGCACCCGATGACGATCCAGCAATCCATTCCCGTGCCACAAGACGCCGTGCCGCCTGCCGAGGCCGCGGCGCGCGTCACGCCGATGATGGAACAATATCTGGAAATCAAGGCCGCCCATCCCGGGCTGCTGTTGTTCTACCGGATGGGCGATTTCTACGAGCTGTTCTTCGAGGACGCCGAAATCGCCTCGCGCACGCTCGGCATCGTGCTGACCAAGCGCGGCAAGCACCAGGGCATGGATATCCCGATGTGCGGCGTGCCGGTGGAGCGCTCCGAGGACTATCTGCATCGGCTGATCGAGGCGGGACATCGCGTCGCGGTCTGCGAGCAGACCGAGGACCCGGCGGCGGCACGCGCACGCGGCAACAAGAGCGTGGTCCGCCGCGGCGTGGTGCGGCTGGTGACGCCGGGCACGCTGACCGAAGACACGCTGCTCGATGCCAAGGCCAACAATTACCTGCTGGCGATCGCACGCGCCCGCGGCTCGGCGGGCGCCGACCGCATCGGTCTGGCCTGGATCGACATTTCGACCGCTGAATTCATCGTCACCGAATGTTCCACCGGCGAACTCGCGGCGACCCTGGCGCGCATCAATCCCAATGAGGCCATTGTCACCGACGCGCTCTATGGCGATCCGGAGCTGGGGCCTGCTTTACGCGAACTGCCGGCGGTGACGCCGCTGACCCGCGACTTCTTCGACAGCGCCACCGCCGAGCGGCGGCTATGCGATTATTTCGCGGTCGCCACCATGGACGGCCTTTCCGCGATGTCGCGGCTCGAAGCCACCGCCGCGGCCGCCGCCGTCACCTATATCGACCGCACCCAGGTCGGAAAGCGCCCGCCGCTGTCGCCGCCGTCGCGCGAGGCCGCCGGCACCACCATGGCGATCGATCCCGCCACCCGCGCCAATCTCGAACTGACGCGGACGCTTTCGGGCGAGCGGCGCGGATCGCTGCTGGACGCCATCGACTGCACCGTGACCGCGGCCGGATCGCGCCTGCTGGCGCAGAGGCTGGCGGCGCCGCTGACCGACAGCGCCGCGATCGCCCGGCGGCTCGACGCCATCGCCACCTTCGTCGCCGACAGCGCGGCGCGCGACGATATCCGCAGCACGCTGCGCGCGGCGCCCGACATGTCGCGCGCGCTGGCGCGGCTGTCGGTCGGACGCGGCGGCCCGCGCGACCTCGCCGGTTTGCGCGACGGTATTTTTGCGGCCGATCAGGCCTTGGCGCGGCTGGCACAGCTCGACAATCCGCCGCCGGAGATCGCCGGCGTCATGGAGGCGCTGCGCCGCCCGCCGCGCGATCTGGCGCGGGAATTCGAGCGCGCGCTTTCCGAACAGCTGCCTCTGATCAAGCGCGATGGCGGCTTCGTGCGCGAAGGCTATGAGGCCGCACTCGACGAGAGCCGCAGTCTGCGCGACGCCTCCCGCCTCGTGGTCGCCGCGATGCAGGCGCGCTACGCCGATGATACCGGCGTCAAGGGCCTGAAGATCCGCCACAACAACGTGCTCGGTTATTTCGTCGAGGTCACCGCGCAGCACGGCGACAAACTGATGGCGCCGCCCCTGAATGCGACCTTCATCCATCGCCAGACCCTGGCCGGACAGGTTCGCTTCACCACCTCGGAACTCGGCGAGATCGAAGCCAAGATTGCGAACGCCGGCGACCGCGCGCTCGGGCTGGAGCTGGAAATCTTCGAGCGGCTTTCGGCTGACGTGATGGCTGCCAGCGACGACTTGCGCGCAGCCGCGCACGCGTTTGCGCTGCTCGATGTCGCAACCGCGCTGGCCAAGCTCGCGGTCGATGACAACTACGTGCGGCCTGAGGTCGATGGCTCGCTCGGCTTTGCGATCGAAGGCGGCCGGCATCCGGTGGTCGAGCAGGCGCTGAAGCGCGACGGCCAGCCGTTCATCGCCAATGCCTGCGACCTGTCGCCGGTACCCCCGCCCTACCCTCCCCCGCGTGCGGGGGAGGGTAGGGCGGGGGCAGGCCAGATCTGGCTGATCACCGGTCCCAACATGGCGGGCAAATCGACTTTCCTGCGCCAGAACGCGCTGATCGCGCTGTTGGCGCAGACCGGCAGCTTCGTGCCGGCGACCCGGGCCCGCATCGGCATCATCGACCGGCTGTTCTCCCGGGTCGGCGCCGCCGACGATCTGGCGCGCGGCCGCTCCACCTTCATGGTGGAGATGGTGGAGACCGCCGTGATCCTCAATCAGGCCAGTGAGCGCTCGCTGGTGATCCTGGACGAGATCGGCCGCGGCACCGCGACCTTCGACGGGTTGTCGATCGCCTGGGCCGCGATTGAGCACCTGCATGAGGCCAATCGCTGCCGCGCGCTGTTCGCAACGCATTATCACGAGCTGACCGCGCTTTCCGCCAAACTGCCGCGGCTGTTCAACGCCACGGTGCGGGTCAAGGAATGGCAGGGCGACGTCGTGTTCCTGCACGAGGTGCTGCCGGGCTCGGCCGACCGCTCCTACGGCATCCAGGTGGCGAAGCTCGCTGGCCTCCCCGCTCCGGTGATCGCGCGCGCGAAGTCTGTGCTCGCAAAGCTCGAGGCGCAGGACCGCGGCCAAACCGCGCGCGCCTTGGCCGACGACCTGCCGCTGTTCGCGGTGCCGTCCCGCGCCGCAGCCGAACCGGCGCCGCCGAGCGAGGCGGAACAACTGCTAGAAGCCGTCAAGGCGCTGCATCCCGACGAAATGTCGCCGCGCGAGGCGCTGGAGGCGCTGTATGCGCTGAAGGCGAAACTGCCGAAGCAGTAACAGCCCTCATCCTGAGGAGCGCGCTCTTGCGCGCGGCTCGAAGGATGGATGCAGCGGGGCTCTCATGGTTCGAGACGCGCCAGATGCGCTCCTCACCATGAGGGTTATTGGCGCACGAGCTTTCTCCGCCCCCACCACCACAGCCCGAGATTCCAGCCGACGCAGGTCATCAGCCCAAGGCTTAAGGCGACCGTTGAGCCGAAGCGAAGTGCGGCGAGGTGCAGCACGGCAATGGCGATACCAAATCCGATCAGGCCCCAGCCGCCGTTGGCGATCACGGCCGCGGTCGGCGGTCCGCCGATGCGCGGATGCAGGATCAGCATCATGCTGGTGAACACGATCGGGAACAGCGCGATGATGCCGCTGATCCTGGGGCCGACCCAGCCTGATGCCGTGACCACCGTCGCCACCAGGGTTGCGACCAGCGACGCACGCAACGGGATATCGTACCAGCGGCGCGTGATCAGCGGCATCTTGACGTGGCGGAAGCGCTGCATCAGCGGCAGGCAGATCGCGAACGTGACGGCATTGGCCAGCAGGCCGCCGGCGAGCGACCACTGCATGGTTCGCGACAGCGCGGCCAGCGCCAGCCACACGATGACCGCGCCGGCAAGACTGACGGCGGCGCTCCGCCGCTGCGCCAGCACGACATAGGTCAGCCCCAGAAAGATCGTCGCGGCGTTGATCGGCAGGCTCGCCAGCGCGCCCTCGGCGATGAAATCAGCATCGTGATCGAGCGCGAGGAAGACGTAGGATGGCCCCGCCGAAATCGGCAAGGTCGCGACCAGCGCGCCGATCACCGGCCCCGAACGCTCGGTGATGACGGACGCCGTGACCACGAACGCAGCCGTGATCGCCATGCGCAGCAGGAGCGTAAGGATGAAGGCAAGTTCGGGGGACATTTCCTGTCGTCCCTGCGGACGCAGGGACCCATAAC
>JBAQER010000607.1:0-8943 GCA_049286845.1 Bradyrhizobium sp. | reverse complement strand
GTGCAGGCGACGCCACGCAACGAGGCCATGCTCGCGGTGGTCGGCATGGAATCCGGTTTTGAGACCGACCACGTCGCCGTCATCAGCGAGCAGGACATTCTCGGCGACCGGCTGGTACGTCCGCGCAAGGCCAGCCGCAAGCTCGACAACTTCATTTCCGAGGTCACCAGCCTCGCCAGCGGCGATCTCGTGGTGCATGTCGAGCACGGCATCGGCCGTTTCGTCGGGCTGCAGACGCTCGAGGTCGCCGGCGCCCCGCACGACTGTCTGGAGTTGCACTACGCCGCCGACACCAAGCTCTTCCTGCCGGTCGAAAACATCGAACTGCTGTCGCGTTACGGTTCCGACCACGCCAATGTCGAACTGGACCGGCTCGGCGGCAGCGGCTGGCAGGCGCGCAAGGCAAAGCTCAAGAACCGCATACGCGAGATCGCCGGCGAGCTGATCAAGATCGCCGCCGAGCGTCACCTGCATGAAGCGCCGAAAATGCCGGTGCAGCCGCATGTCTATGACGAATTCTGCGCGCGCTTTCCCTATGAGGAAACCGAGGACCAGCTTGGCGCCATCAATGCCACGCTGAAGGACCTCGAAAGCGGCCGGCCGATGGACCGCCTGATCTGTGGCGACGTCGGATTCGGCAAGACCGAGGTGGCGCTGCGGGCGGCGTTTGCGGTCGCACTCGACGGCAAGCAGGTCGCTGTCGTGGTGCCGACCACGCTCTTGGCGCGGCAGCACAGCAAGAACTTCGCCGAACGGTTCCGTGGCTTCCCGGTCAATGTCGCGCAGGCGTCGCGCCTGATTCCGGCCAAGGAACTGACGCAGGTGAAGAAGGGTATCGCGGACGGCAGCGTCGATATCGTGGTCGGCACCCATGCGCTGCTCGGCAAATCGATCAAGTTCAGGGATCTCGGCCTTCTGATTGTCGACGAGGAGCAGCATTTCGGCGTCAGCCACAAGGAAAAGCTCAAGCAATTGCGCGCCGAGGTGCATGTGCTGACGCTCTCCGCAACCCCGATCCCGCGCACGCTGCAACTGGCGCTGACAGGCGTGCGCGATCTCTCGATCATTGCCTCGCCGCCGGTCGACCGTCTGGCGGTCCGCACCTTCGTTGCGCCGCACGATCCCCTGATGATCCGCGAGGCGCTGCTGCGCGAGCGTTACCGCGGCGGGCAGGCGTTTTACGTCGTGCCACGGATCGAGGATCTCGCAGGGGTAAAGGACTTCCTCGACAAGAACGTGCCGGAGATGAAGGTCGCGGTCGCGCATGGCCAGATGCCGCCGACGGTGATCGAGGACATCATGTCGGCGTTCTACGACGGCAAATACGATATCCTGCTTTCGACCACGATCATCGAGTCCGGGCTGGATATCCCGACCGCCAATACCCTGATCGTGCACCGCGCCGACATGTTCGGGCTGGCGCAGCTCTATCAGCTGCGCGGCCGGGTAGGGCGCTCCAAGCTGCGGGCCTACGCGCTGTTCACGCTGCCGGCGCAACAGAAGATCACGGCGCAAGCCGAACGCCGGCTCAAGGTGCTGCAGTCGCTGGAAACGCTGGGGGCCGGATTCCAGCTTGCCTCGCACGATCTCGACATTCGCGGCGCCGGCAACCTGCTCGGCGAGGAGCAGTCCGGCCATATCAAGGAAGTCGGCTTCGAGCTTTACCAGTCGATGCTGGAGGAGGCTATCCTCAACCTCAAGGCCGGCGTGGTCGAGCCTGCCGCCGACCGCTGGTCGCCGCAGATCACCGTCGGCATGCCCGTCTTGATCCCCGAGGACTACGTCGCCGATCTTTCGGTGCGGCTGTCGCTGTACCGGCGGCTGGCCGATCTCGACACCGACGACGAGATCGACAATTTCGCCGCCGAACTGCGCGACCGCTTCGGCGTGCTGCCGGACGAGGTGCGCTATCTCTTCAAGATCGCCGCCATCAAGGGCTATTGCCGGAGAGCCAATGTCGAGAAGGTCGATGCCGGGCCGAAGGGCGCGGTCATCACCTTCCGCGACAACAAGTTCGCCCAGCCGGATCGGCTGGTCTACTTCATCCGCCAGCACGGCCAGGCGGCAAGGGTGCGGCCCGACATGAAGGTGGTGTTCTTCCAGGATTGGGAAACGCCGGAGGAGCGCCTGATGGGCACCACAGAGATCCTGCGGCAGCTTGCCAATTTGGCGGAGGACCGCAAGGCGGCCTGACGTTCAGGACGCCGCGCGACGCGCTTGGTCGTAGAGCCGCGTGAGCAACGACTTCGCCGAATCGTTCGGCATCAGGGTCGCGACCGTCACGGCCGGCTCCGACCGTGGGTCGCGCTTGCCGTAGCTGGTCTGGCGCATCACGCTGGAAAGCCGCCGCGCGATCATGTGGGCGGTGCGCAGATCGGTATCGGCGAATGCCACGATCACCGATCCGTCCGGCTGGGTGGCGCCGAAATCCATCTGCCGCATCAGCCGGCTGAGTATCCGCGCGCCGTCGAGCAGGGCGCGGGGGTGGGCGGGATCGAAGGCAAAGCGCGCCACCGACAATCCGCCGCCGCGCGACAGCGTTTGATAGACCGATGTCGCGAAGTCGCGGCTGAACGCCTCCGGCGTCAAAAGACCCGTCCGCGGATCGAGCAGGCCGTCGGCGTCGATCGATTTGAGGGTTCGGGACAGATGGGCCTCGAAGGCATGCTGACGGATCAGCGGCAGCGCATTGGCGGCAATGTAGGCCGGTTCGCCGGATATGATTTCGAGATTGGGCAGGTCATAGTCCGGCGCCAGCCCGTCCGACGTCACTACGACAGGCAGATTGCGAAAGCGCGAATCCTCGGTCAGGACCGTGAGGAAGGCATCCACCACGCGCGGACTGAAACCTTCGCCGAGCACGATACCGTCGATGTCGCGGGAGTTGAGATGTTTCGCCGCGGCCTCGATCGAAAGCGCGCCGACCACGCCCATCCGCTCGCCGAGCGATACCGAGAGCGCAGGATAGGCGGCGCCGCGGCCGATCAACAGCACGGTGGCGTCGCGGGTGGGATCGAAGTCGGGCAGGGCTTTTCGCGCCAGCGACGCGCCGTCAAGCCTGCGCATGACCGTGATGTGCAATGTCCGCACCCGCAAGCTGGCCCGCAGTCGCGCGATCAGCCGATCGAAATTGCCACCCGTCTGCGAGAAAGGCACGGCGTTTTCCGGCAGGCGCGTCGTGGGATCGACTGCGATCAGCGGCAGATAGGGCTGCAACGCGGCGATCCGTTCGGCCAGCACTTCGAAACCGGATTCGGCGGTCGCGGACGTCGCAACCAGAACCGCGGCCGGGTGCATCTGTTCGACTGCGCGTACGGCATCGGCCAGGCCGGTGTCGATGACCGGAAACATCTTGGCATCGTTCAGCGCGCCGGCGAATGGCGGCCGCCCGGCGGTCGATACGACGATGATCGGGCCTTGCTGGGACATCTGATGCTCGGATCGGCGCTCTGGGATGAGCGCGGAATCCTAGTTGGGCGGTCTTAATACCGCGTCAACGAAGCCCCCGGATTTGTATCAAGCCTGACTTGCCCGATCGCGAAACGCTTCCACCATCAACGGGTTAAGCCCGAGTTCGGCAAGCGCCTCGCGGGCGCGGGCATTGTCCTGTGCACGTCCGGCAAGCCGGTGACCGCTCAGCCGGTCCGGCAACGCCGTCAGCAGTGCGCCCTGGCCGAGCCGCCGGGCCCATTCCTGCAGGTCCTGCGACAAGAAACGGTAGCCGCCGACCGCCATGATGCCCGAGGGCGGCGCGGTAATGCAGATCGACCCGGTCGAACGGTCGAGCCGTGCGGCATAGTCGGTATCGACGTAATCGCGCGGCGGCTGCGCAATCAAGGAGTCGCTCGAGGGCGGCGGGGGCGCGTAAGCCGACGGGGATATCATCGGTCCGCGCAAGGCCAGCGTTCCCCGCGGCGTCAGAAAGATCTCGCCTGAAATCGACGAACCCGGAACCTCCCGCGGGGCACTATGCGGCCCCGGCAGGATCGCCGCGGGCGCGCCATCGGCCGCGGTTCGGCGCGCCCCGAACAGTCCGGCTTCACCGAACAGATAGACGTCGGTCAACGTGACGTGTTGCGCTATCCAGGGCGGACTCGATGCGACCTGTTCCGGCGCGCGCCACAGGCCGATAACATTGTGCAATGCCGGCAGACGCGACGCCATGTCGATCTCGGCGAGCCGCAACGCCAGTTGCGCAGGAGCGACCAGGATATCGCAGCGATGCCCGACGATCTGCTGTTCGAGCGCGTCGCCGTCGAAGGGATGATGCAGCGCCAGCGTTCCGCCCGACAACAGCCAGATCACCAGCGACGAGGTCAGGCCCGCAAACGACGACGGCGCGAATGCCGACATGATCGTCGCGCCCTGCGGCACGTCGCTTTCGAGCGACAATGCGAGGCCGCCGGCGATCAGATTGAGATGCGTGCGCGGCACCGGGCGAAAGCCGTCCGATGTCACGTCGAAGGAGATCGCCGCCGCCTTGCGGCCGTCCTGCACAACGGCGCGTGACGTGGTGGAGCCATTCGACATTGCCAGATCGAGCGAGGCCATGCCCTCGGGCAGGTCGGTGCCGAAGCCGCAGACGTGACGGATCGAGAAGGCTTCGGCCGCGGCGTTCATGGCGAGATCGGCGTGAACCACACCGTCGATCCTGCTTGACGTCACGATCGCACGCGCCCCGGTGCGATTGAGCGCGACGGTCAACTCCGCCTGCCGCCACAGCAGCGGAAACAATGCCACCACCAGGCCGGCGCGATGCGCTGCAAGCACTGTCAGCGCGAACTCGACCGTGTTCGGCAATTGCACCGCGATCACGGAATTGGACGGCAATCCGGATTCGATGAAATGCGCCGCCAGCGCCGTTATCGCCCGGTCGGCCTCGGCGAAGGTCAGGCGCTTCGGCGGTTGGCCGGTGACGCGCAGCTTGTTGATCGGGTCGAGCAGCGCCGGCGCGTCCGGCTTGCGCGCCAGGATCCGCTTGAACAAGACGTCGAGCGTCGGCGATGCGTTGGTCTGGATCACGGGATCACTTCGCTTGCGGGGCCGGCTTCTGCCACCATGTCTCCGGGAGGTAACCCGTCAGCGCGGTGGCCTTTGGCCGTTCTATCCGATTCCACCGCGCGATCCATTGCTCTTGAACGTTAAACAGCGGAATTGCGTAGAAGCCGGACATCAGCGTCCGATCCAGCGCCCGCACCGCCGAGATGAAGCCGGGGCGCTCGCGCGCCTCGAGCAGTGCCGCGATCAGGACGTCGATGGCGGGATCCCTGGCGCCCATGTAGTTTCGCGTGCCTTGAATTCCGGCGGCCTCGCTGCCCCAGTAGAACGACTGCTCATTGCCGGGCGACAGCGATTGATCCCAGCGGTTCTGGAGCATGTCGAAGTCGAAGCCGAGACGGCGCTGGTCGAACTGAACGGCGTCGACCGCACGCACCGAGGCCTCGATGCCGGCGCGCTTGAGATCGCGCTGATAGGCCAGCGCGATCCGTTCCTGGTCGCGCGTCGTCACCAGGATTTCGAAGGTGAGGGGAGCCCTGGTCGAACGCTGTCGCAGCACCGTGCCGTCGAGATCGTAGCCGGCCTCCGACAACAGCGTCAGCGCGCTGCGCAGCGTGGCGCGGTCGCGGCCCGAACCATCGGTGACGGGAAGGCGATAGCTGCCGTCGAGGATGTCCGGCGGCATATGCGACGCGAAAGGTTTCAGCAGTTCCCGCTCGCGCTCGTCGGCGGGACGGCCGTAGGCCGACAGTTCGGAGCCGGCATAGAAGCTCGCCGAGCGCCCATAGAGCCCGAAAAAGTAATTGCGGTTGATCCATTCGAAATCGAACAGCAGCGTCAGCGCCCGGCGCACGCGGATGTCGGAAAATGCCGACCGCCGGGTGTTGAACACCAGGAATTCGGACGGCTGCGGCATTCCGGTCTTGATCGCATCGCGGATCACTTCGCCGCTGCGGGCTGCGGCAAAGTCATATCCGTCATGCCAGCGCAGCGGCTCGGTCTCGACGCGGAAATCATAGAGGCCACGCTTGAACGCTTCGAACTGGCCGTTGGCCTCGCGATAGAAGTCGAGCCTGATCTCGTTGAAATTCCACAGACCGCGGTTGGCCGGCACGTCGCGGCCCCAATAGTCGGGATTGCGCGTCAGCGTGACGCTGGCACCGGGCTTGACCGCCGTGACGCGATAGGGGCCCGAGCCGATCGGCGCCGCCATCGAGGTTTCCTCGAAGGTCGCGACGTCGACGGCATGCTTGGGCAGTACCGGCATCAGGCCGAGGATCAGCGGCAGCTCGCGGTCATTGGCGCCTGCGAGGTCGAACCGCACGGTCAGCGTATCCGGCGCTTCGGCCTTGGCGACTTTCGAATAATACTGGCGATGATTGGGACGCCCCTTGTCGCGCAGCAGGGCCCACGAAAACATCACGTCTTCGGCCCGCACCGGCTGACCGTCGGAGAAACGCGCCCTGGGATCGAGATGGAAGGTGACATAGCTTCTGCTGTCGTCCGTCTCGACGCTTTTTGCCAACAGGGCGTAAAGCGTGAAGGCCTCGTCATTACCCCGCGCCATCAGGCTTTCGACCACGAAGCCCCTGATCTGCTGCACGGCGAGGCCTCTCACGATCAGCGGGTTGAGGCTGTCGAAGGCCCCGAGGATCCCCCACACCAGGCGGCCACCCTTCGGCGCTTCGGGATTGGCATAGGGCATGTGGGTGAAATTGGCCGGCAGGGCCGGGGCGCCGTGCATGGCGATGGCATGGCTCGGTTCTGCCCGGAGCGGGTCATCGGCCGCAAGCAGGAATCCGCCAACCAGAGTGAGGAAAGCACCGACGAGAGCACGAACGCGCGAGCACCGGGAAATTTGCAACGCTGCGCGCGGATTTGATTCGATATTGTTCACAGGCGCATTTTACCATAGCCGCCACATCCGGTCCCGGCAGGTGGCAAATATGCCCGTCGGCATTGATCTTTTCGCCCGCCGCTGTATTGAAGGCGGGCAATTGACCAAGACGGCAGGGCCTGTCACGTATCCGCCTCAATTGGCACAGAGACAGCCGCCCCAACGGCTAGGTGTCGGTACCTGCAGCGGTTTCGGCCGTCCCCGTTCAGAAAGGGTTTTCCGCAATGAATTTCCGTATCTTGGCCGCGACGGTTTGGCCGCGTGGGCGGGTTATCGCCCTGCTCGCGGCGACCGCACTGTCCGCCTCGTTGGTGGCTCCCGGCGCGCAGGCCCAGCAGCCGGCTCCGGCTCCCGGGGCACCCAAGGCCGCGCCCAAGGCCGCACCGAAGGCTGCCCCGAAGGCGCCAGCCCCGGCTCCGCAGGCCCAGCAGGCACCCGCCGCCCCGGCGGCAGGCGCTGCACAGCCCGCCGATCAGCAGGTTCAGCTGATCTACGCGCCGTGGACCAAATTCTGCCTGAAGGGCCAGGATGCCGGCGCCAAGCAGGTCTGCTTCACCGGCAAGGACGGACGCATCGAATCCGGCCAGCCCGTGATCGCCGCCGTCATCATCGAGCCGGAAGGCGAGCCGAAGAAGATCCTGCGTGTCACGCTTCCGCTCGGCATGCAGCTCGTTCACGGAACGCGTGTGATCGTCGACACCAATGCCCCGCTGCAGAGCCCCTACGTGATTTGCTTCCAGAATGGTTGCATGTCGGATTACGAGGCATCGCCGGAATTGATTGCCAGCATGAAGAAGGGGCAGAATCTGGTGGTCCAGGCGATCAACTCCAACGGCGCGCCGCTCACTCTGCCGCTGCCGCTGGCTGGCGAATTCGCCAAGGCCTATGACGGCCCACCGACCGACCCGAAGGTGTTCGAGGAGACCCAGAAGAAGCTGCAGGAAGAGCTGCAGAAGCGCGCCGAGGAAGCGCGCAAGAAGCTCGAGGCCAATCCGCCCGCGGCCAATCCGGCTGCGAAGTAACTGGGCGATCCTGTCGACCAGCAAAAAGGCGCCCGGATCGGGCGCCTTTTTCTAATGGGTAACAACTTTAATGGGTAATAACTGGCGGCAGCGCTAGTTCAGCGACGAATTGCGCGGGCGATAGCCGCCCGATTTGTCCTTCACGAAAATCTCGGCGACCTGCGAATGCCGGATCGGTTCGCCCGACTCGTCGGGCAACAGGTTCTGCTCGGAAACGTAGGCCACGTATTCCGATTCAGAATTCTCGGCGAGCAGATGATAGAAGGGCTGATCCTTGCTCGGCCGCACTTCCTCGGGGATCGACAGCCACCATTCCTCGGTATTGTTGAATACCGGATCGATATCGAAGATCACGCCCCGGAACGAAAAGATCCGGTGACGGACGATCTGTCCGATCTGAAACTTGGCGGTCCGCGCTTTTATCATAGCTCGTCGAATAGACCATGATTGTGGCCGATGCTAGAGGCAACGGGCGAATTAACCTTTGCCGTGCCGGTCCGTTCAGGGTGCCGATCGGGGCCAACCATGCTGAAAAAGACGCCACCTGATGATCGACATTCTCAATCTCGCGTTACCGTATTTCGGCTTGATTTTCATCGGGTTCGCCTGCGGCAAGGCCAAGGCGATTCCCGAGGGCGGCCTGGCGTGGATGAACTTCTTCCTGCTCTATGTTTCGCTGCCGGCGCTGCTGTTTGGAATCATGGCAAAGACGCCGTTTGCGGAACTCAACAATCCGCCGTTCCTGATCGCGACCACCCTCGGCACCATGAGCGCCTTCGCCATTGCCATGGTGGTGGGTCGCGGGATCGGCCGGCTATCGTTCCGTGAGGCGACGCTGGCGGGGCTGTCGGGCGGCTATGGCAATATCGGCTATATGGGCCCGGGCCTGGCGCTGGCCGTGTTGGGCGCCAAGGCCGCGGCGCCGACCGCGTTGATCTTCTGCTGCGACAGCATCTTTCTGTTTTCAATCGTGCCGCTGTTGATCGCGCTCACCGATCGCGAACACCAGTCGCTGCTGCACACGCT
>JBAQER010000606.1:0-9527 GCA_049286845.1 Bradyrhizobium sp. | reverse complement strand
GTTCGATTCCGGTAGGCCGCTCCATCACCCCCCCGAAACGCTATCAACGCGCTGCGCTGATTCGCCAGTTTGCGCGCGGGGAAGCTTCCCAGCGCGCAGGCCACAACGATCTCGTCCTTGGCTGCATCGGCGCTGATATTGAGCACTTCGGTTGGGGTTTGCATGATGTATCTCCCATGACTAAGCTTGAGGGCGCTGGGGTGGAACACACCTGCGTTAGCTTGCGGTCAAATCGGCGGTCCAAGCCGCTAGATTCCTCATCGACGCTGGCGGTGTGGGTGGGAAGGTCCTTTTGGCGTCTGTCTCTAGGTAAGGAGCGCAGATGCGGTCATTGGCCCCACCACCCCAGCCTTCTTACTGTTGCAGAACAGGCGGTCATTCGCCATAGTGCCGCAATTGCTTCGTTTGTTTAGCAACCACTCGATCACCAAGCCGCCGCGGGCACCGGCTCTTCTTTTGCGCTAGGCTGCACGGGGCTAACGGCGAGGATCATGCGATGGACAAGACCGAGAACAAAGGCGAGCGCAAGGCGGATGCGGATCGAACCGTAAAGCTGACCTGGAAGGACATTTCGGACGCGGAGTTGCGCGCGATCCTTGCCGACGCGAAGAACGGAGGAGACCCTGCAGCAGCCATGAAGCTGATCGAGTATTTCTACAAGCGAATCCACGACAACCTTCCGTACGACCAGACAATCCTGCTGGACTATCTGGTCCATGGCTTCGGCGGTATCCTCGACGGCCAATCGGCGGACCGCGCGTTCGGGCTCGAGCGGCGCACCGCGAAGAAATGACGCCCCGATGGCGCGAACCACGACCGGTCAGGCCGTCGACGCAATATTGAGGGGCAAGACGGTGCTCGTAGCCGACGACACCGCGGTGACCCGTATGGTCATCGCCGACACGCTCGGCTCGAGCGGCGTGCGGATCCTCGAGGCCGATTGCGGCGAGCGCGCCATCCAGCTGGCGGGCGAAAACTCGGTGGATGCGTTCCTTCTGGACATTCGCATGCCGGACATGAACGGCATCGAGCTGTGCCGCAGGATACGGGGAATCGACCGCTACGAGGGCGCGCCGGTCATGTTCATCACCGCCATGGACCAAAGAGATGTCCTGCAATGGGCGATCGATGCCGGCTGCGACGATTTCATGCAGAAGCCGATCGACGCCATGGTGCTGAGAAAGCGGCTCGGCAACCTGATGCAGAAGGCCGTCTATGTCACGCAGATCGAACTGATAAGTTTGTCATTGCAGCGCTACGTTTCGCCGCGGACCGAGGAAATGGCCAGGGTCTACGCGACAACGCGCGTGCTGCCGGGCCCCAGGCAGCAGGAAGTATGCGTACTGTTTTCAGATGCCCGCGGCTTCACGCAAATGAGCCGGCAACTGGACCCCGAGTTGCTGTTCCGGATGCTGAGCGAGCACCTCGCGGCGCAGGTGGATCTCGTCTACAGCCACGCCGGATACATCGACAAGTTCGCCGGCGACGGAATCATGGCGGTGTTCGACGGCGAAAAGATGGCGCTGCGTGCCTGCAGATGCGCCCTCGAGATCATGGACATGTCCAGGGACAACGCCGCGCGCACCGGCTCCAGCATCAACCGGCTTGGTATCGGCATTCACATGGGACTCGCGATCGTCGGCAATCTGGGCTCGCAGAACCATCTCGACTACACGCTTATTGGCGACACGGTGAATCTGGCAACAAGGCTTTGCGGCATTGCCAACGAATCCATCGTCGCCTCGCAGACGGTATTCGACGCGGTGGCCGGCGCACGCGGACTGAGACTCGACGGAAAAAAATCGGTGGCGATTCGCGGCTACGGGGAACCGGTCACCGTTTATGAACTCACGAGACAGGCGGGCTCGGCCGCATAGCGCCTGGACGAGCGGCGTCCCGGCCCGGGCGCAGCTACCGAGCGGCCGCGCCGCCCTGCAACAGGCGCTCCGTTCGTCTGACGAGCGTTTTGAGCAGCGCATGGTCGAACTGCACCTGGCACGCCGCGGAGGCGCGCCGCAGCGCATCGGCGGTGATTTCCAACAGGACGACTGGCGATGCGCTGGTGATCGTCGTTTCGCGCGGCGCGTCCCGGTCTTCGAAATACAGGATATCGCCGAAGAGCTGGCCCTCGCCAAGGGTGCCGAGGCGCTGGCCGCCGCGGCTGACGACGACGTCGCCCGCGGCAATGATGAAAAAACTCCGGCCGACCTCGCCCTCGCGAATCAACGCGGTTCCTTCTCGATGCCGGTGCCAGGTGCCGATACGCAGCGCTTCCCAGATTTCGACATCGCCGAATCCCTGAAACAGCGGCAGCTGGCACAACACGCTGAAGCGCTCCGCTTCCGACAGGTCCTGCTCGGGAAGCTTGAGGTTGCCGAACAGGCCTTCAAGTTCGGCGGCAAATTCGCGCCAGTCCGCATAGCGCTCCTCCCGGTTCTTTGCGAGTGCGCGCATCACGATGCGATCGAGTTCCGGCGGCAGATCCGGGCGCGCCAGCGAAGGCAGTGGTGGATCGATCTGCAGGATCTGATAAAGCAGGCTTTCGCGGCTCGAGCCGTGAAACGGGGGACGGCCGGCCAGCAGCTGGTACATGACCGCGCCCAGCGAATAGATGTCGGTC
Organism: Bradyrhizobium sp.; assembly: GCA_049286845.1. GTDB lineage: Bacteria > Pseudomonadota > Alphaproteobacteria > Rhizobiales > Xanthobacteraceae > Bradyrhizobium. Next base: position 6,907 of record JBAQER010000606.1, on the reverse strand, counting down.
TGGTGGTTGAGACGCTTGTCCTCGATCTGCTCGGGGGACATATACAGGGGCGAGCCGACGCCGGAAAGCACTGTATGCGCCGCGGCGACATACTGCGCCGCACCGAAGTCGGTGATCTTCAGTTCGACCTTCCTGCAAAGCAGCAGATTGGCCGGCTTGATGTCGCAATGAATCACCCCTTGCTGATGCGCATAGTTCAGTGCGAGCGAGGCCATGAACATGAGTTCCACCAGCCGGTCGACCGGCAGCAGCTTGTTGTAACTGCAGTACTGCTCGAGCGTGCCTCCATCCGCGAACTCCATGACGATGTACTCCTCGTCACCCTCGCAGACCGCGTCATGGATCGCGACGATATGCGGGTGCTGGAGCTTGCCGGCAAGGGCGGCTTCGGTGAGGAACGCCCTTTGCGCCTGCTGCCGTTCAACCTCGCCCGCGACCATGCCTGCCTGCATGACCTTGATCGCAACCTGTTGCGAGCGGAACATGTCGAAGGCGAGGTACACGCGGCTTGTCGCACCCTGCCCAAGGGGGCGGATCACCGGATACTTGCCAATGCTACGGGGGATCGCGTCGCCCATAAATTCTTGCCCGGCCTATGCTGACATCATGTTCAGGTGACTTCCACGGGCACGATCACGATCCGCGTGGGCAAGCCAGCGGCCTGAACCATCGCGTCGGGAAAATTGCGGTGTAGCCATCTTGTCGGCTGGACGGCGAAGCCCGCCAGATCCATTCCAATCAGGATCTGACGCCGGCCTTTCCGTTGTTCGTGCGGACTGCGCTCGGGAGATGTTCCATTTCTTCATGGTTACCTCGCCTTTTACAACATTTCCTGACCGTCGTCCGCCTATGTCCGTTCCCGTTCTGAAATACTGTCCCGGGTCCGGGTGATCGAGAAAGACGTCAGTGTCCGGTCAACACCGAAGAAGTAACGCGCAGGCATTCGCTGGCGCTTTGGAATCGGCGCGCCGGAAGCGATGAATCTGAATTTGGCCGAATCCAGTGGCTTCTGAATGACCGACGCAAGCAATGGGATCGACCCCTCCTCACCTAATCGGCATCTAGGTGCCAGACTGGACGTCTCACCCACCAGTCAACGGCGAGGAAGGATCCATCATGAAGCTTATTCACGTCGGCGTTGATTTGGCAAAGAATGTGTTTCAGGTCTACGGCGTGGGCCGTTAGAAGAAGGCGATCTGGCGCCGGCAGAACACGAGAATGACCAAGTGCGAAAAGCACGGGAAAGCGATAGGGAGCTTGCGCGCGAATAGCTCATCATGGCCCGAAATCGGTAACCCGATCCAGCACTTGGAGGTCGGATATACGTGTGCAGTCGTGCCTTACCGCCAAAGAAAAGCTTGCTTGCAAACCGAGGAGGGGTCCATTTGGCATTGCGTCTGAACTGATCAAAATCTGAATCCAAGGGGTGTACGCAACAGGACCCAGTAGGAATAGGGGTGCTGTATTGCCTGATGTTGCAGTTGCAGATATAAATGCGAAAAAACGTAGATGGCGGTAACTAGTCCACAGCCTATAGGGGTGCAATGGATCTCATTTCACACTTTCAAGGAGCTCGAAACCTAGCCTTCATTCAAGCCGGGGTCCCGTTGTTCAATGAAGGCGAGCCTGGAAATACCATGTATGTGCTCATGGAAGGTTCGGCCACGGTCGTTGTAGCGGGTCACGTTATCGAGGTCGCCGAACCAGGATCGTTGCTCGGCGAAATGGCTTTGGTCGATTCGTCAGTCAGAAGTGCTACGGCCATAGCGCGCTCAAATTGTTACGTGTTGCCAATCAACATGACACAGTTCGATCTGCTTGTACGCGAATCTCCCGAATTCGCTCGGCACGTCATGATGGTCATGGCCGGCCGGTTACGGCGCATGAACCAGAGGCTCTTGGAGGCCGTGTATAGCGAGCCGACTATTCGCGATATTCTTCGGCGTAAAAACGCTACAACGTTGAGCCTTTGAGGTAATCAGTCCGGCGGTCCAAGTCCCGCGGCTATCACGTGGCTCCGATCTTCGCGTCCAACAAAAGCTACCGTTGTCAGGTTGGAGAAAGCGCCCTTCTTCTCACGTGAAGAGAGGCTAGCACTCGCGAGCGCACAAATCCACAGAACGGCCCCAATGCGCTTCCATGGCAGCAAGCGTCGGTGGCAATCGTGCCCTACCTGCGCCCACCGCCGAGCTCTTTCGCGTTGAGTTGACCCCTTGGAGCCCTTAGAATCAGCGGAGTTAGCGGGTGGCGAATCGCCACCCGATCCAGCTTTTGAGGGAGGCCATGGCCTACTCAGTGGAAGGCAAGCTTGTCGTCGCGATCTCCTCACGGGCGTTGTTCGACTTCGAGGAGGAGAACCGGGTGTTCGATGCCCAGGGCGAGCGCGCGTACATCGACCTGCAGTATGCGCGGCTGAACGTGCCGGCGAAGGAAGGCGTCGCTTTCCGCCTGGTGCAGAAGCTGCTTGCCTTCAATGAGGGCGCGACGCAACGCGTCGAAGTAGTGATTCTCTCGAAAAACGATCCGGTGTCGGGTTTGCGCATCTTCCGCTCCGCTGAGCGTGCCGGCCTGAGAATCGAGCGCGGTGTGTTTACGCGCGGCCGCAGCCCCTATCGCTACCTTGATGCGCTACGCGCGAACCTGTTCCTGTCCGCAAACGAGCAGGACGTGATGGGAGCGCTGGATGCGCGCTTCCCTGCCGCGCGCGTGCTGCCGGAGTCCGCGCAAGGCGGCGGGCGGCAGCTTGACGAAGTGCGCATCGCATTTGACGGCGACGCGGTGTTGTTTTCCGACGAGGCCGAACGCGTGTTCCAACGCGACGGTCTGGACGCATTCACCCGGCACGAGACGGTGCATGCGTTGAAGCCGCTGCCTCCGGGGCCGTTCAAGCCGCTGCTCGAGGCGCTGCATCGCCTGCAGGCGGCCGCCGGCACCGACGTGCCCATGCGCATCCGCACGGCGCTGGTCACCGCCCGCAGCGCCCCGGCGCACGAGCGCGCCGTGCGCACGCTGGTGGACTGGAACATCGCGGTGGACGAGGCGCTGTTTCTCGGCGGGCTCGACAAGGGAGAGTTTCTCAAGGCTTTCCAGCCAGATTTCTACTTCGACGACCAGCGCGGCCATGTCGAATCGGCCCGCCAGCACGTCGCAACCGGACATGTACCCTTCGGCATTGCAAACAAAAGCAAGGGGGCGCCATGAAAGCAATCAAATTCCTCTTTTTCGGACTCGCAGGCCTGGTGGTACTTGCGCTCATCGGCCTTGGAGCGGCGCTGATGATCGTGGACGGGCAGTTCGTCAAGACGCGCCTGGAGCGCGCGATGAAGGAGAAAAACCGGACCCTCACGATCGAGGGCACGCCGCAGCTCAAGCTGTACCCGGTCGCCGGCATCTCCCTGGGCAAGACGACGCTCAGTGAGCCCGGCAGCGACAAGTTGTTCGTGTCGCTCGATTCGTTGGAGGTGGCGGTGCGCGCGATGCCGTTGCTGTCGCACGAGGTGGCGGTCGAAACCCTGAAGCTGTCCGGCCTCAAGGCGAATATCGTGCGGGGCAAGGACGGTTCTATGAATTTCTCGGATCTTTCCGGCCCCGCGGATAAGGACAAGAAGCCCGAAGCGCCGCCCAATGTGCGCATCGCCGAGGTGCAGGTAGAAAAGACGCAGGTGACCTACCGCGACGAAGCATCCGGCCAGGAGCTGCAGCTCGCAGACCTGAGCCTCAAGACGGGTCGACTGGACGGCCAGACGCCGGGCGACCTTGCATTCTCGGCGCGACTCACCGGCACGCGGCCGGACGTGGACCTGCGCGCGCAGGCCGCAGGTGCGCTGCGCTTCAATCTTGGCCGCGAGGAATTCGGCTTTGACAAATTCGCGGCTCATGTGAAAGGGCGGATCGACCAGGATACGCTGGCGGCCGAGTTCTCCGCGCCCAAGGTAGAGGTGACTCCCGCCAAGGCTTCGGGCACCGACGTCAAGGCCTCGATCGTGCTCAAGGGACCGCAGAGGAATGTGAACGCGAAGCTCCTCATATCATCGATACAGGGGTCGGCGACCGCGCTGACGATCCCGAAGGTCTTGATCGACCTGAACGCGGCCGCTGCCGGCGCCGCGATCAAGGCGAATCTGGAGGCTTCCATCAAGGCAAACCTCGCCAAGCAGGACCTGAATGCCGACGTGTCGGGAAAGCTGGACGATTCGGCGCTCAAGGCGAAGATCGCCCTGGCCAACTTCGCGCCGCTGAAGCTATCGTTCGACGTTGCCATCGACCGCCTCAATCTGGATCGCTACATGCCGCCTGACCGCAAGGAGGCGAAAACCGACGACCGCGTCGATCTCGGCGCGCTCAAAGGCAAGACGGTCAACGGCAAGCTTGCCATTGGTGCGCTGACGGTAAAGCGCGCGAAGCTCGAAAACGTCAAGGCGGAAGTGAAACTGGCCGACGGGAAACTCGAGGTCTCGCCGCAAACGGCGAACCTGTACGGCGGAACGCTCTCGGGCAGCGTGACAGCGGATGCCAACGGCAACCGCATCGGCGTCAAGGAGACCGCTCAGAACGTGAGCATGGGCCCGCTGCTGAGGGATGTGGCGCAGAAGGACGTTCTCGAGGGCCGGGGCAACATCAATCTCGACGTGCAGACCTCCGGCGGCACCGTCACCGCGCTGAAAAAAGCGCTCGCCGGCAGCGCGCGCATAGCGATGAAGGACGGCGCGATCAAGGGCGTCAACCTGGCCGACAGCGCGCGCAATGTGAAATCGATGCTCGGCTCGAAGCAGCAGAAGGCCGACGCCACGCAGAAAACGGATTTCTCGGAGGCGGGCGCCAGCTTCAAGATCGCCGGCGGCGTGGCCCGCAATGACGACTTGAAGGTGGCCTCGCCGTTCCTGCGCATAGGTGGTGCGGGCAATCTCGATATCGGCAGCAACACGATTGACTATCTCGCGAAGGCGACACTGGCGGCCACCGCCAAGGGCCAGGGCGGGCGCGACGCCAAGGACGTCGCCGGAATCACGATCCCGATCAAGCTGACCGGAGCGCTCGACAATCCCAACTGGAACGTGGATTACTCGGCGCTGGTAGGTAACGTCGCCGGAGGCGGCATCACGGAAACCATTAAGAAGGGCGCCGGCGGCGCCGCCGGCAGCATCGTCGACGGAGTGCGTGGCCTGTTCGGGCGCTAGATCCTTTTTTCCTCCACGGCATGGCAGGCCGCCGCGCCGCCGCCGTGCCGGAGGAGTGCCGGCCGCTCCCGCGCGCAGCGTTCGTTGGCGTGCGGGCAGCGCGGATGGAATGCGCAGCCTCCAGGCGGCGCGAGCGGATTCGGCACCTCCCCGGCGACCGGGGTGCGCTGGCGTCCACTCATGTCGAGGTCCGGTACGGCATCCAGGAGCATCCGCGTATATGGGTGCTTCGGCCGCGCGAACAGGTCCTGCGCATCGGCAATCTCGACCAGCCGTCCGAGGTACATGACGCCGATCCTGTCCGCCACATGCGACACCACGGCAAGATTGTGCGAAATGAACAGATAGGTGAGCCCGAGCTGCGCCTGCAGATCGCTCATCAGGTTGAGGATCTGCGCCTGCACCGACACGTCCAGCGCGGATGTCGGCTCGTCGCAGACGAGGAAATCCGGCTGCCCTGACAGGGCGCGAGCGATCGAGATGCGCTGGCGCTGGCCGCCGGAAAATTCGTGCGGGTATTTGTCTCCGTCGTCAGGCGAAAGTCCCACCTGTTTCAACAGATTGGCGACGCGCGCAGCAATGTCGGCGTCGGAGGAAAGCAGGCCGAGCACGCGGATCGGCTCGGCGACGACCTCCCGCACACGCCAGCGGGGATTCAGGCTCGCATAGGGATCCTGGAAAATCATCTGCATGCGGCGGCGCAGGGACGCTGTCTGCGCATGGTTCGCCGGGTCGCTGATCACCGTGCCGTCAAACTCGATCCGGCCGCGCGACGGCGGATACAGGCCGACGATCAGCCGCGCAAGCGTCGATTTGCCGCAGCCGGATTCACCGACAAGCGCCAGCGTTTCGCCGCGGCGCACATCGAATGACACGCCGTCCACTGCATGCAGCAACTGCCGCGGCGCGCGCTCGATGACCCGGTCCAGCCAGGGCCGCGAGACGTCGAAATCCCGCCCGACATCTTCGACTCTGAGCAGCGTAGCGCTACTCATAGAGCCAGCAGGCCACGAGGTTGGCGCCGACCACGCGCGGCTCCGGGCGCTCACGGGTGCAGCGCTCGAAGCACCTGGCGCAACGCGGATGGAACGCACAACCGGAGGGCATCGCGTTCAGCCGCGGCATGGAACCCTCGATCTGCACCAGGCGCGCGTGGTGCTTGCCCGCTCCCGCGCCGATTTTCGGTATCGCACCCATCAGGCCTGCGGTGTACGGGTGCTGCGCATTGCGAACCACCTCCCGAACCGGGCCGATCTCAGCGACGCGCCCGGCGTACAGGACCGCGACGCGATCCGCGGTTTCGGCGATCACCCCCATGTCGTGGGTGATCAGCATCACCGCGGTGCCATGGTCGCGCGCGAGGCGCTTCAGCAGCTGGATGATCTGCGCCTGGATCGAGACGTCCAGTGCAGTCGTCGGCTCGTCGGCGATGATCAGGCGCGGCTCGGCACATAGCGCGAGCGCGATCACGACGCGCTGGCGCATGCCGCCGGAGAACTGGTGCGGATAGTGGTCGATGCGCGCTTCCGGCGCGGGAATACCCACTTCGCCAAGCAGTGCGATCGCGCGCGCGCGCGCGTCTGCCGCATCCACCGCCCTATGCGTGCGGATCGTTTCCACCAGTTGCATGCCGACTGTGTAGAGCGGGTTCAGGGACGTGAGCGGATCCTGGAATATGGCGCCGATGCGCCGGCCGCGAATGCGGCGCATTTGCTCGCCCTTCAGCTGGT
>JBAQER010000605.1:0-9687 GCA_049286845.1 Bradyrhizobium sp. | reverse complement strand
GGCGCGGGCGGGTGACCGCCTTCGGCGGGCCCGAGGTGCTGCCATCAGCCGCCGCGAACCCGGCCGCCTAGTCTGGCAAGGTCTCTCCGGAGCCGCCGAGCTCGGCGGGCAGATCCCGAAACTTCGGCAGCCCGTCCTTCACGGAAACCATCCTGCTCCCGTAATTGGCGTGCAGCGTCGGCTGATGTGCAAAGCCCTGCAGCAGATTGGCATAGACATCGATCAGCCGCATGCGGGGGTGCTCCGTCATGACATGCCCGCCGCAGACCTTGCAGTATTTGCGATAGGAATTCTCGGTCTTGTGGAAGGTGCCGATATCGGCTTCGCCCTTGGTGATCCGCACGCTGGCCGATGGCCACAGGCTGAAGGCGTTGATCGGCGCGGCAGACCAGGCTTGGCAGTCGCGGCAATGACAATAGCCCGCGAAGGTCGGCTTGCCTGTGACCTCGATCTCGACCGCGCCGCAAAAACAACCGGCCTTGTGGACCGCGGCAACCGGCTCTTCTTTCTCGCCGGGCGCCAGCAGATCGCTGTATTCGGGATGCTTGGCAATGTAGGAGCGGATGAAATCGCATTCGACGGTGAGCTTCCGCCGCTGCGCCCGCACCGCGTCGAGGGTCGCGCGTCCGAGCTTCGAGCCAATTCCCCGCCCGCCCAGTTCCGGCGGCACCTCCGTATGGACCAGCGTGATGGCGCCGGGCGATTTGCGATAGGTGACAAAGGCGATGTGGCCCGCGACATCGAGCTCGAAGCGCTGGCGACCCTCATTGTCGTGAAAATTCTCGGCCATGCGCCCTCCCCCAGCCCCGGCATTCGCCGTATCGAAGCCATTTGGCTATTATAGCAACGCAGAGGCGCGGTTGCATCGAATTGTGAAAAGTTGCAGGAATCACGTACCTGCTTTCGGGGCAGGCCCCAGCATCGCTGCCAGCCCTTCCGGAAGTCACCCAGGGAATGCCGGTTCAGATCACCTATCGCATGGCCCGGCCCGACGACAGCGGCGAGCTCGCGCGCTACATGTGCGTCGCCGGCGGTGGCCTCTACGAATTCCTGTTCGACGAACTGATTCCGTTTGTAACAGCGGTGGATCTGTTGTCGGCCGGCATCGGCAGCGAACGCTATCCCGTCTCATACCGCAATTGCTGCGTTGCATCCCTCGGCGACAGCGGCGCGATCGTCGCCGCCGCCAATGTCTTTCCCGCCGACATGCTGAGGGATGACAATTACGTGTTGCTTGGCTCCGAGCGTCATGACCACATCCGGCCGATGCTGGAACTGCAGGACTGGGGCAGCATGTTCCTGAACAGCCTGGCCGTCAGCGACGCACATCGCGGTTCAGGCATCGGGGCAAAATTGCTTGATTGGGCCGAAACCCGCACGGCGGAAGCCGGTTACGGCCGCCTTAGCCTGCACGTATGGGCCGATAACTCGCCCGCATTGAAATTCTACAAGGTGAGAGGCTTCGCCGAGGTCGGTGTCGCCGAAATTCCGCCGCACCCGAGGCTCCCGCACCATGGCGGCAGCATCCTGATGAACAAAGCGATGCGAGCGACGTGATCGCTGCCTATTCTTATCGATAGCTGCGGGAGCTATGCCGCACGGCCCGATCGCAGCAGCAACAGCACGCCGAAGGCCGAAACCGAGGCGAGCGCGCTGATCCAGAGTGCGCCGGCGCCGATATGCTCCACCATCAGGCCGACCGCGAGCGGCGCAAGCGCGCCGGTCGCGCGCGCCGGAAGCGAGAGCAGCCCGACCCGGCGCCCGAAGCCTTGCGGCCCGAACAGCGCCAGCGGCAGGGTGCCGCGCGCGATCGTGAGGATGCCGTTGCCCGCGCCATAGAACGCCGCAAAGACGGGCGCGAGCAGCGGTCCGCCGAGGGCAAGCGCAATGACACCGACCGGGGTCATCAGCGTGGCGAGCCTGGCCGAGACCAACGGATGGTAGCGCGCGAGCCAGCCTGCCTCGACCATGCGCGCGGCGACTTGCGCAGGCCCCACCAGTGTGCCCGCGAACAATGCCGCCGCGGGCGTCGCCCCGAATTGCACCAGCATGGTCGGCAGCACCGCCGAGAGCCCCGAACTGACGAAACCGGTCGCTGCGAATACGTAAGCCAGCGCGGTCATCGTAAAGGCCTCGCTGCGTTTGGTCACCGCCGGACCTTCTGCCTCGGCCATGACAGGTTGCAGAGGACCGACGCGCGGCAAAACAAAATTGAGCGGCAGCGCAAGGATGAGATGAATGAGCGCCCACACCTGACAGGTGGCGCGCCAGCCGAACTCGACGTCGAGCCATGTCGTCAGCGGCCAGCCGATGGTGCTGGCAAAGCCCGCGATCAGCGTAATGCCCGTGATCGGCCGGCGCGCGGCGGTGCCGTAGATCCGGGTCAGGCTCGCAAACGCCGCCTCGTAAAGCCCCATGCCCATTCCGACGCCAATGACGACCCAGGCCGCGATCAGTCCGAACGCGCCGTTGGCAAAGGACAGCAGCAACAGTCCGGCCGCGAGGATGCCGTTCGAGATGGCGAGCAGGCCGCGCCCGCCAAAGGTATCGATGGCATGGCCGACCCGCGGCCCCAATAGGCCCGCGATCACCAGCGCGCCCGACAGCGCGCCGAACACGAAGGTCGGCACCAGGCCGAGATCGCGCGCGATTGGTGCTGCGAGTATCGCCGGAAGATAATAGCTCGACGCCCATGCGATGGTTTGCGTCGTGCCCAGCGCGAGAATGACGGGCAGCGAACCGGACGTTCCGGAATAGCCGGTGCTGGCGTCCTTCATGAAAGACCGCGGCCGGCAGCGCCCGCGGCAGCGTCATCGATTTTCATGGCCGGCAAAATAGGTGCGATTCCGTGCAGCGTCAACGATATTTCCAGAATGATAGAAATAACGTTGATTGGCCTGTTGCTCTTGAATGCGGCAACGATCTAGATTCCCGCTACCGACGCCCAAATGTCCGACAGCTTGCGCTTGAGTGACGCCATCCGCGTCAGGGCCGCGGGCTCTTCCTCCTCTTCGGGCAAGCGCAGGCCGACGACATTGACCCGGCCGCCGCCGATGCTGCGCGCCACCAGCACGATGGAGTCGAGCTCGAGCGTCGCACCTTGCTTCGGCGCATGGTCGAGATGAATGTCAAAATAATCGGCCAGCGTCAGTTTCACCTGCTCGTCACCCACTGCCACGCCGTAGATCTCTGCAAGCTCGCCAAGCGTGTGTTCCCCCGAAACCATGAAGTCGCCGAGCAGATGCGGATCGGGTTCCGAACTCGGCTGCATATCGACGAAGAATCGGTCGAGCGCTTCGGCCTTTTGCGGCGGCGCCAGCAGATAAATGTAATCGCCCGGCGCGACCGGATCGGCTTCCGCGGGCGACAGAATGCGCTGGTCGCGGATCACCAGCGTCGGCTTCGACCAGGAAGGAATGAGGCCGCGCCGGAAATACAGGCTCTTGGAGCGGACGGAATAACCGACCAGTTGCTGCTCCAACTGCCCGGGCAGATCGAGCTCGACCCGCCGCGGCCCGCGATCGGAACGCGGCAGCGCCACATGCAGCCGACGCGCGGCAGGCGCCAGGGTCCAGCCTTGCAGCAGCAGCGAGATGATGACGACGACGAAAGCGACGTCGAAATAGAGATAGGCCTTCGACAGCCCGACCAGCATCGGGATCGAGGCCAGGAAGATCGCGACCGCGCCGCGCAGGCCGGTCCAGGCGATGAAGAGCTTTTCCCGCCAGTTGAAGCGGAACGGCGCCAGACAGAGAAACACCGCGATCGGCCGCGCCAGAAGCATCAGCGCGAACGCCACGATCACGGCCGGAACGATGCTGCTGACCAGCCGCTGCGGCGAGACCAGCAGGCCGAGCAGCACGAACATCACGATCTGCGCCAGCCAGGTCGCGGCGTCGAGAAAGGTCACCACCGAATTATGCGCCCGGGTCGGCCGGTTGCCGACGATGATGCCGGCGAGGTAGACCGCGAGAAACCCGGAAGCGTGCGCGATCTGGGCCGCGCCGAAGACCACCAGCGCGGCGGTGGCGACGAACGGCGCATGCAGGCCCTGCGGCAGCGCGACGCGATTGAGCGCCAGCACCACGAGCCGGCCGCCGACCACGCCGACGATGGTGCCGAGCACGAGTTCGCGGGTGAATTCCAGCGCCACATGCAAGGCCGAGCTTTCGCCGATCGAAATCAGTTCGACCAGCATCAAGGTCAGAAACACCGCGAACGGATCGTTGGTGCCGGATTCGGCCTCCAGCGTCGCGCCGACGCGGGGCCGCAGGCGCAAGCCCTGCGCGTGCACCAGCAGGAACACCGCCGCGGCATCGGTCGAGGCCACCACGGCGCCGACCAGGAGCGCCTCGGTCCAGTTCAGATCGAGCACATATTTGGCGATCGGCGCGGTAATCAGCGCCGTCAGCAGCACGCCGATGGTCGCCAGCACCATCGACGGCGCCAGCACCGCGCGGATGCTTTGAAACCGGGTTCGGAGGCCGCCGTCGAACAGGATCAGGGCCAGCGCCACCGATCCCACCAGATAGGTGGAGCGCACGTCGTCGAACCGCACCTGGCCGGGGCCGGAATCGCCGGCCAGCATGCCGATGAACAGAAATACCAGCAGCAAGGGCGCGCCGAAGCGCAGCGCGAGCAGGCTCGACAGGATGCCGGCCATCACCAGAACCGCGCCAAGCAGAATGGCTATGCTGACCTGGTCGAGAGAAGCCATGAACCTCCGAAAATGCGAGCAAATACTTGCACTTTCATCCTTATCGTCGCCACAGTTCGACGCCAACCCATTTCTGTCGGGAGCCGCGATGTGCCCGATTTTCCGGCCTTAATTGACTTCACCGGGGTGTCGTATCGATGGCGCCGGCGCCGCCATTATGGGAATCTGCCGGTTATTCGAATCAAGTTTGCTCCTGATCTGCCTGCGATGAGATTTTGACGATGGATCTGAACGAGATCACCGAATTCCTGCAATCCGCGGCACGTTCGGTCGGCGCGGAGATCACCTCGCCGTGGTTCTATCTGCAGCTGGGGCTGATCCTGGCCGCCGCGGGAATCGCCTACGCCTCCGGCGCGGCGGTGCGCGCCAAGGTAGATGTCACCTCGGTTGCCATGGGCTGGCCGGCACCGTTCCGGCTGTTCATGCGCGTGCTGGTCGGCAGCGCGTCGACGGCGGTCTTCGCGGCGCTGATGACGCTGGCGCGCGTGGTCATGCTGGCGTCGACCTGGCCGAGCCGCAGCTATCTGCTGGCGGTCGCCGCCAAGCTCGCGCTCGCCTGGCTGATCATCCGGCTGATTACCTCGGTGATCCGCAACGCCTTCATCGTCCGGCTGGTATCGCTGTCGGCATGGGCGATCGCAGCGCTCAGCATCATCGGCCAGCTCGGGCCGGCGATCGACGCGCTGGACTCGGTTTCGATCGTACTCGGCGACCTCAGGCTGACGCCGCTATTGCTGATCAAGCTCGGCGCGCTGCTGATCCTGGCGCTGTGGCTGACCAACATCGCCAGCAATTTCGTCGAAAGCCGGATCAACCGCTCGGCCGACCTGACCCCGTCGATCCAGGTGCTGCTGGTCAAGATGATCCGGATGGGGCTGATGGTGGTCGCGATCGCGATCGCGCTCAGCGCGGTCGGCATCAACCTCTCGGCGCTGGCGGTGTTCTCCGGCGCAGTCGGCGTCGGTATCGGTATCGGCCTGCAGAAGATCGTCGCCAACTTCATCTCGGGCATCATCCTTTTGGCGGATAAGTCGGTGAAGCCGGGCGATCTCGTCACCATCGGCGACAGCTCGGGACGCATCAGCGCCATGAAGACGCGCTATATCTCGGTCGCCGCCGGCGACGGCCGAGAATTCCTGATTCCGAACGAGGACCTGGTGACGCAGAAAGTCGTCAACTGGACCTATACCGACAAGAACACGCTGGTGAAGGTCAGTTTCGGCACCAATTACGACGCCGATCCGCGGCTGGTCTGCAAGTTCGCGATCGATATCGCCGCGGCCGCCCCGCGCGCGATCAAGAGCAAGCCGCCGAACTGCATTCTGACCGAATTCGCCGAGCACGGGATGAAGTTTTCCCTGACTTTCTGGATTGCCGACCCCGACGGCATGGATAATGTGAAGAGCGAGGTGATGCTGGCGCTGTGGGACGCCTTCAAGCGCGAAGGCATCCGCGTGCCCTACCCGGTGCGCGAAATCCGCGTCCGCGGCGGCGCGCTGCCGGTCGAAACCATGGTCGAGGTTCCGACCAGTTGAGGCCCAACCTGCGCTTGCGACCGGTCGCCCCGATCACTAGATTAGGGCATCAAATCACCTCCCGCCAAGACGATCCGCCCCATGAGCTACATCGAAGCGACAGATACCTCCTTGCGCAAAACCGGACAGATCAAGCTGCATGGGCAGAGCGGGTTCGCAGGCATGCGCAAGGCAGGCGCGCTGGTCGCCAAATGCCTCGACGAACTGACCGACATCGTCAAGCCCGGAATTCCGACCTCCGTCATCGACGAATTCGTCCGCGACTTCGCCTTCCGCCACGGCGCCTTTCCCGCCACTTTGATGTATCGCGGCTACCGCTATTCGACCTGCACCTCGATCAACCATGTGGTCTGCCACGGCATGCCCGGCGACCGGGTGCTGAAGGAAGGCGACATCATCAACATCGACGTGACCTTCATCGTCGAGGGCTGGTACGGCGATTCCAGCCGGATGTATGCGATCGGCCCGATCGCGCGCAAGGCCGAGCGGCTGATCGAGGTGACCTATGAGGCGATGATGCGCGGCATCGCCGCGGTGAAGCCGGGCGCCACCACCGGCGACATCGGCCACGCCATCCAGAGCTTCGTCGAGCCGCAGGGCATGAGCGTGGTGCGCGACTTCTGCGGCCACGGCCTCGGGCGCATGTTCCACGACGAGCCGAACATCATCCATGTCGGCCGGCCCGGCGAAGGCGTGCCGCTGAAGCCCGGCATGTTCTTCACCATCGAGCCGATGATCAATCTCGGCAAGCCGCATGTGAAGATCCTGTCCGACGGCTGGACCGCGGTCACCCGCGACCGCTCGCTGTCGGCACAGTTCGAGCATTCGGTCGGCGTGACCTCGACCGGCGTCGAGATCTTCACGCTGTCGGAACGCCACGCCGAAAAGCCGCCGGCCGCGGCGTAGATTTCCGGCGGGCCGGACCGGCCCCGTGACACTTCTTGGTTGCAAAACCTGACCGGCACGGCATGTTTGCGCCGATGGCCGCAAAACCCAGCGACGAGCAAGATCAGCCCGGACCCGCCGAGACGCCGCATTACCACGGCCACCGGACCCGGCTTCGCGAGCGCTTTCAGCGCGCCGGGCCCGATGCGCTGAGCGACTATGAATTGCTCGAACTGGCGCTGTTCGCCGCCCTGCCCCGGCGCGATACCAAGCCACTCGCCAAATCGCTGATCAAGAAATTCGGCTCGTTCGCCGAAGTCATCCATGCGCCGGAGACACGGTTGCGGGAAGTCGACGGCATCGGCGACGCCTCGATCAATCAGCTCAAGCTGATCGCGGCGGCGGCACACCGCATCGCCAAGGGCGAGTTGAAGCAGCGCACCGCGCTGTCGTCATGGAACGACGTGATCGACTATTGCCGCACCGCCATGGCGTTCGCCGACAAGGAGCAGTTCCGCATCCTGTTTCTCGACAAGCGCAACCAGCTGATCGCGGACGAGGTGCAGCAGACCGGCACCGTCGACCACACCCCCGTATATCCGCGCGAGGTGATCAAGCGCGCGCTGGAATTGTCGGCCACCGCGATCATCCTCGTGCACAACCACCCCTCCGGCGATCCGACGCCGTCGCAGGCCGACATCCAGATGACCAGGGCGATCGTCGACATCGCCGCCCCGCTCGGCATTTCCGTGCACGACCACATCATCGTCGGCAAGAACGGGCATGCGAGCCTGAAGGGGATGCGGCTGATTTGATGGTGCCGATCCCTGACAATCACTTCATGGGAGGGGAGAACTTACCTCCCCGCGTCAGGTCTGCTCGACGACGCGCTCGATCTTCCTGCTCAATATCCAGGAGACGCCGAGGAACCCGACCAGCATCACCAAGCCGAGGCCCGAAGAGGCGTCGCTCATAACCTTCTCCGAGACCTGGCCGAAGGCATAGCCGAGCGAGACGATCGCGCACGACCACAGGCCCGCCGCTGCGAAATTGAGCGCCAGGAAGGTCGACCAGGGCAGCTGCGATATCCCATAGGCAATGCCCGCGACGCCGCGAATGCCGTGCGGGTAGCGATGGAACAGGATCATCCAGACGTAGTGACGGTCGGCCAGCCGGGCCGCGATCTGGACGGCGCGCTCGAGCCTGGGGAAGGACCCGAGCCAGCGGGTGCCGAAACGCCGCCCGATCCAGAACCGGATGACATCGCCGGCGAAGCTGCCGAACCAGCAGACCACGATGAGGGTGCCGAAGCTCAGCGCGCCTGAATGCGCCGCATAGCCCGCGAACAGCGTGAGCAGCAGGCTGTGCGAAGTTGCCCACGCGAACATCAGGCTGTAGGCGGCATCGCCATGTTGGCGGATGAGTTCGAGGAACGAAGCGAGGTCGGTCGGAAACAGCAAGCGGACTCCAGTTCGATGGCTTGTCATCACGCTTTCCGATGACCGGATCGACACGAAGGCTATCATGCGGCCGGGAACCCATGGAAGCAAACGGAAGTTTGCGATGACGAGTATCAAAACGGGACCATCTCGTGGGCTTGCGCGCTACGCCCGCAGCGCATGCCGTTCAATCCGCCAGCCGTTCGATCACGAGATCCAGCAGCGCGCGCAACCGCGCCAGCCGCTTGAGATCGCGGTGATAGCCGACATAGGTATCACGGCCCGGCGGCTGTTCGCCGAGATCGATCCGCTCCACGCCCGCGAACGCATCACCGAGCGGCCGCGGCAGCACCGCGGCGCCGACACCTGCAGCGCATAGCCTTGCCTGTACATCACGGTTGTTGCTGCGCGACGCGACATGCGCGTTCGGCAGGATTCGTTTCAGCCAGACCGCGTCCGCCATGCCGCCGAATGCGGTGTCCATCGTGATCAGCGGCGTTCCCTTGCCGTCGCCCTGGCGCGGACGAAAGGCGCTGCCGAGCTTGACGTAGACGCCGTAGTCGATGTGAATCAGCCGCCGCGAGATCACTTCGGCTTCATCGAACGGCCGGATCCGGAACACCATGTCGGCCTCGCGCCGCGGCAGGCTGTAGAGGCGTGCATCGGTCAGCAATTCCACGACCACGCGCGGCTGCGCCTCCGCGAACTCGGCCAGCACCGGCGTCAGGATGTGGGCGCCGAACCAGTCCGACGATGAGATGCGCAGCATGCCCTCGAGTTGCCGTTCGTGCCCCGCCAGCTGGCGCTGAAACGCCAGCGCCTCTTCCTCCATCCGTTCGGCATGCGAAAGAACGATCGAGCCTTCGTCGGTGAGCACGAAGCCGTCACCGGTGCGCTGGAACAGGGTGTGGCCGACCGAGCGCTCCAGCGCGCGCAGGCGCCGGCCCATTGTCGGCTGACTCTGGCCAAGCTTCCGCGCCGCGGCGCCGAGCGTGCCCTCGCGCGCGACAGCGAGAAAGATCCGCAGGTCGCTCCATTCCATCAAAACCCGCATCCATTCATTTATGCATGAAAAGAGTTCAATTTTATCGATTTTCAAACAATTCTAGAT